>CAZKKP010000336.1:0-4865 GCA_964553295.1 uncultured Thermoanaerobaculia bacterium
CCATCCGCCACGCTTTCGACCTCTACCTGGAGCTGACCCCGTCCCTGATCGCCCTCTACCACGAGGAGGCGCGGCCTGTGCTCGGCCCGCACGGCTTCAAGGTGGAGGTGGGTGACGCGGCCCTGCGGGCGACGGTCGAGGCCCACCGTGCGGACTACCGACGGCAGATCGCGGCTGTCAAGGCGACGGGCGTGCCCGCCGACCGTTGAACGGCGCCGGCTCTGCTGTCGGAACAGACAGGGTGCAAGGACCAACGAAGAAGTGAATGGGGATGAACGGTGCCCGGCCCAACAACTTCTGTATTTCCTGCAAACTGAGACGCTCTCAGTCCTTCGAAGGCGAAGTTTGCAAAGCTGGCGGGCCTGGCGCCGAAAGTGAGCGGCGAGCGGGCAGCCCGCTCGCCCGCTCGTCCCGCGGCGGTCCCGCCGGTCCCGCACGGCGCTTGTCGCGAGCCCCCGACGGGTACACTCGAGGGGTGGGCACGTCGCAGGCCACCCACGCAGACCGCGGCTGGACAGGGCGCCAGCTGGCGCATTGGCTCGGCGTTGTCGTGGCCGTCGGCCTGCTGCTCTCCACCTACCGTTGGCTCGAGATCGTCGCCAACGGGCAGAAGCAGACCTTTCTGATCCCCCTGGTCAACGAGATGACCGGCGCCCTGGCAGGCGGTGTGGTCTTCTTCGCGGTCCTCGCTCTGGTCCGCCGGCTCCCCCTCGACCGCCGGAGCTGGCCGGTGCGATTCCCCCTTTACCTGGCCGCGGCGGCTGCCCTGGGCGGCGTCTCCACCACCCTCATGTGGGGCCAGCGCGAGGCGGCGTACCGCCTGCTCGGGCTCGGTGACTACGACTACGGGATCATGCCCGTGCGTTACCTGATGGAGCTCCCGATGCAGCTGATCGTGTTCACCATCATGGTTGGCGCCATCCACGCTGCCGACGCCGCCCGGGCCGCCCGCGAGCGCCAGCTCGCCGCCGCTCGCCTCGAGACGAGCCTTGCCCGGGCCCAGCTCGAAGGGCTGCGTCGCACCCTGGACCCTCACTTCCTGTTCAACGCGCTCAACACGGTGTCGTCGACGATGTACGACGACCCCTGTGCCGCCGATCAGATGCTGGCGAGCCTGGCGGAGCTGCTGCGGGCCTCGCTGGCCACCGGTCGCGCCGACGAGATCCCGCTCGGCGACGAGCTCGCGCTCTTACGCCACTACCTGGACCTGCTCGACGCACGCTTCGGCGACCGGCTGCAGGTCGGGGTCAAGGTCGCCTCCGGCTGCGATGACCTCCAGGTGCCGCCGCTGCTGCTGCAGCCGTTGGTGGAGAACGCGGTCCGCCACGGCGGACTCGAGCGCAGCGGCCGCGCCGCGATTCGGGTCGCCGTGGAGAGGCACGACCGCGTGCTGCGAGCGATGGTCGAGGACGACGGGCCCGGCATCGCGCCCGGCGCCGACGCGCGCGCGTCGGGGGTCGGGCTTTCCGCCACCGCGGAGCGACTGCGGTTGCTCTACGGCGAGGCGGGGCGCGTCGAGGCCGGCAACCGGCCGGGCGGCGGGTTCCGGGTCACGGTGGAGCTGCCCGCGAAGGCCGCCGGGGAGGAGCGATGATCCGCGTCCTGGTGGTCGACGACGAGGCGCCGGCCCGCCGCAAGCTCTGTAACCTGCTCGCGGCGCACGCCGACGTCAACGTGGTCGGCGAGGCGGTGGACGGGGTCGAGGCGGTTGACCGGATCCTGGAGGTTCAGCCGGATCTGGTGCTGCTCGACATCCAAATGCCCCGCCTCGACGGCTTCGGCGTGGTCGAGGAGGTGGGGGTCGAGGCCATGCCCACCGTGGTTTTCGTCACCGCCTACGACGAGCACGCCCTGCGCGCGTTCGAGGTGCACGCCCTCGACTACCTGCTCAAGCCAATCCCGCCGGCGCGCCTCGACGGGGTGTTGGAGCGGGTGCGCCGGCAGCTCGCCGGCCGCCGGTCCGCCGAGACCGCCCAACGGATCGACCGGGTGCTCGAGGAGCTCGGGCGTGAACGAAAGCCCCTGCGCCGCCTGCTGGTCGACAGCGGACCGAACCGGCAGGTGCTGCTGTCCCTGGACGAGGTCGTGCTGCTCCGCGCCGATCGCAACGACGTCCGCTTCGTCACCGCGGGTCGGGAGTACCGGCGCCGGATCACCCTCGGGGAGCTCGAGCGCCGTCTCGAGCCCGACGCGTTCCTCCGCCTTAACCGCTCGGAGCTGGTGCGGGTGTCCGCCATCCGCGAGGTCCAGCCCTGGTTCCACGGCGATGCGCGGGTCATCCTCCATGACGGCACCGTGCTCTCCTGGAGCCGTCGCCATCGGGCCCGGGCCGGCGGGGTGCTGTAGCAGCGGTCAGCGGTCAGCTTCCCAAGGCCGATCCGGTCGTGGTGAGGGTCCAGGTCGAGGACGAGGAGAACGTCGCGTGCGGGCGCGCTGTCCCAAACCAGGTGGGTCCGCAGGACCGACGCCCCGGCGCCGCAGCCGCTCGTCACGGGGTGGTCCCTGCCGTCCCAGAACGGTCGCCGCGTGGTCGAGGGGAACCGAGACTGGGCCTCGGAGGTCCCAATGGAACCGACCACCCAGGTCCCCCGCCTCGCGCTGCGAACGACTCTCCTCCTTGCCGGAGGGGTCGCGGCGGTGAAGCTCGTCGCCCACCTGCTGACCACCGGCGCGTTCGGCTACGGTTTCTTCGTCGACGAGCTCTACTTCCTCGCCTGCGCGGAGCACCTCGACTGGGGCTACGTCGATATGCCCCCCTTGCTGCCGGCGGTCACCGCCGTGGTGCGAGCGACCCTCGGCGACTCGCTGGCCGCGGTGCGGCTGCTCCCGTCCCTGGCCGGCGCGGCGTTGGTGCTCATGACCGGGCTCCTCGCGCGCGACCTCGGCGGCCGCCGGTTCGCCGTCGGCCTCGCCGCCCTGACCGTCCTCGCGGCGCCGATCTTCTGGGCCTACCATGCCTACCACTCGATGAACGCCTTCGAGCCGCTGGTGTGGACCGGCTGCGCCTGGCTGCTGATTCGCCTGCTCCGGGAGGAGCGACACCGATTGTGGCTGTGGTTCGGCCTGCTCGTCGGCATCGGCCTGCTCACCAAGCACACCACCGCGGTGTTCGGCGCGAGCATCGTGGTCGGCCTGCTGGGCACCACTGACCGACGGCACCTCGCCAGCCGCTGGGCGTGGCTCGGCGGCGCGGTCGCCCTCGCCCTGTTCTTGCCCAACCTGCTGTGGATGGCCGGCCACGGCTTTCCCCACCTGGAGATGCTCGCCAACATCCGCGCCAACGGGCGCGACGTCGAGCTCTCGCCCTTCGCCTTCCTCGGCCAGCAGGTCCTGTTTCTGAACCCGGTGACGGCGCCGGTGTGGCTGGCCGGCCTCGTCAGCCTGCTCACCGGGGAAGCCCGCCGTTTTCGCGCCCTCGGCATCGCCTTTCTGGCCTTCATGGCGCTGATGCTGCTCACCGGTGGACGCCCCTACTACCCGGCGCCGTTCTACCCGACTCTGCTGGCCTTCGGCGCGATCGCCGTCGAGCGGGGGCTCGCCGGCCTGGGGCGCTCCTGGCCGGCCCCGGTCTACGCCGGCGCCGTCGCCTCAAGCGGCATCCTGCTGGCGCCGCTGTTCCTGCCCTGCCTGCCGCCGCAGACCCTGATCCTCTACGGCCAGGCCACCGGGATCGCCCAGCCCCGGATCGAGAACCACCGGCTCGGGCTCCTGCCGCAGCTGTTCGCCGACCGCTTCGGCTGGCCGGAGATGGCGGCCGAGGTCGCCCGGGTCTACCACGCGCTGCCAGCCCACGACCGGGAGTGCGCCGCGATCTTCGGCCAGAACTACGGCCAGGCCGGAGCCGTCGACCTCTTCGGACCCGAGCTCGGGCTGCCAGAGGCGATCAGCGGCCACCTGACCTACTGGCACTGGGGACCGGGCAACGCCACCGGCGAGGTCGTGATCGTCCTCGACGACGACCGGGAGACTCTGGAGCGGTACTTCGAGTCGGTCGAGCTCGCCGGCCGAGTCGAGCACCCCTACTCTATGCCCTACGAGCACTTCGACGTCTGGGTCTGTCGCGACCTGAAGATTCCCATGGCCGAGCTGTGGCCGCTGGCCAAGTCGTACAACTAATGGCGGTGCCACGTACCACATTCCTCACCTCACAACTCGAGCCGCCGCCTCAGTCCCGGAAACGGTAAGGCTGGGCTAGCGCTCTCAAGACCGTTGGCGGGGATCAGACCGGCTCCGCCGACGACGCCCACACCCACAACCGCCGAACGAAAGCTCCGGCCGCTGCTCGCGCCTGATCCGGCGAACCGGAACGCGGTCTCTACAGGAGTGCCGCCACGTCGGGGAAGTTGCCGGCGTGGTCGGCCGCGGTCATGCCGAGGGCGTCAGAAGCCTGGCGGTCAGGCCGTGCGGATCAGCCGGCGGCAGCGCCAGTCGAGGTAGCGAACTGCGATCCAGAAGCGCTTGAAGGCCGGGTTGCGGGTCTGGCGGTGGTGGTAGCGGTAGTAGATCTGCTGGGCGATCACCGCCAGGCGGAAGAGGCCGTAGACCTCGTAGAAAACCCAGTTGGCGGGGCGGGTGAGGCGCGAGCGCTCGAAGTAGGCGTCGACCAGCTCGCGGCGGCTCAGCATGCCCTCGAGGTGGGTCGGCTGGCGGCGGGTCGAGCGGGCGATGACGTCAGGGCTAGGGATTTCCTTTTCGCGAGTGTCGAGTGTAGACAGCCGGCGCTGGGAATTCAAGGCGTCCGAGACCTCGGAACGACAACCTGTATCTGACCACAACCGGCATCCCGGGCCCGGGCGGCGCCGCGGCGTCGCCCGGGCCCGGGATGAGTGGCCAGAACCACCCCTGAACCCATCCCCAGGACACAC
>CAZKKP010000337.1:0-1108 GCA_964553295.1 uncultured Thermoanaerobaculia bacterium
CGGCTCGTCGCGAGCAGCCGCTCGGGGGGCTCGTCCAGCCAGGCCACACCGCCGCCATGGGCCAGCGCCGCGGCGAGCTCCCGGGCGACCCCGGAGTTGGTCGCCAGCCCGACCCGGTAGCTCCCGGCCAGGGCCTGGCGTTCGTCCGCCAGCTCGCTCTCGGTCGGGCCCTCGGCGACATAGTCCTCGATGACCTGCCGGCACAGGGCGACCGCCCGCCGGAGGTTTTCCGGGGCGACGCCGAGGAACACCGCCCACGGCCCCGGCAGGTCGCGGGTCCCCAGGAAGCGGCTGTAGACGCCGTAGGTGAGGCCCTCGCGATCGCGCACCGCCGCCCCGAGGCGCGAGGTCAGGGTCGACTGGCCGAGGCAGGAGTTGGCGAGCAGCGCAGCCGCCAGGTCGGGGTCGGTCCGGCGCAGCCGGCCGGGGTGGCCGAGGACCACGTCGAGGTTGGGCCGCTCGGCCATCGCCACCAGGTCCTCGGCCGGCTCGGGGTCGTCCGGCTCAGCCCAGCTCGGCGCCGCCGCCAACCCCCCGGACCATCCCTCGAGGGCCTCACCGAGCAGCCGGTGGACGAGCTCGGCGTCCACCGCGCCGACCACCGCCAGCACCAGGGAGGCCGGCCCGTAGACCCGGGCATGGAAGGCCTCCAGCTCGGCCGCGGTCAGACGGTCGAGTTCCGCGAGGCGCTCCTCGACCGGCCGCCGGTACAGCGGGTGGCTCGCCGGGTAGAGGCGACGGGTCAGAGCGGCGAAGGCCTGCGCGGAGGTGTCGTCGAGTTCCCGCACCAGGGCCGAGCGCACCCGCTGGCGCAGCCGCTCGAGCTCCTCGGAGGGAAAGACCGGCCGCCGCAGCACCTCCTCGAGCAGCCCCACCAGCCGTGGCAGCTCCTCGGCGAGACCGGCCGCGGACACCGTCACCGAGGCCGGCGCCGTCGGGGAGGAGCGGATGGCGAGGTGCAGGCCGTGGTCCTCGAGCTCGGAGGCCAGGGCCAGGCGGCTGTAGCTCGCGGTCCCCCGGTCGAGCATGGCGGCGGTCAGGCCGGGGACCGTGAAGCGGCCGTCGTCGGCGCAGGCCGCCCCGGCTCGCAGGGTGCCGAGGACGGTCG
>CAZKKP010000337.1:1118-4846 GCA_964553295.1 uncultured Thermoanaerobaculia bacterium
GGGTGCGTGCGGGTTGGCGAGAACTGCCAGCCGAGCGCCGCCGGGCAGCTCGCGCTCGACGACCCGCTCGACGAAGGGGGCGTGCAGGTAGCAGGGCCTCGGCCTCGGCGGCGCCGGCGGGCCGGCTGCCCCCCGGCCGCCCTCGGGGATGAACCAGCCCACGGTGAGGCGCCGATCGGTCAGGTGGGCCGCGGCGACCCGCTCGAGGTCGCCGGCGTCGACCGCCTCGACCAGCTCGAGCTCGCGCACGAACCGTCGCCAGTCGCCGAGGGCGATCGCCTCGGTCAGGCCGGACAGGATCTGCGCCGGGGACTCCCGGTGGAACGCGAGCTCGGTCCGGCTCTGGCGGCGGGCCCGGGCGACCTCGGCCGGGCTCGGCGGGGAGCGCCGCAGCTCCTCGACGGTCGACCGGATGGTGTCCTCGACCTCGCGGTGCGCGACCCCGGGGGCCAGCGTCGCGACCACCTGGAAGACGCCCGGGTCGTGCAGCTGGAGGGCGTAGGCGTGCACCGCCAGGCAGCGGTTGCTCTCGACCAGGCGCTGATACAGCCGCGAGGTGACACCCTCGGCCAGCACCTGGGTGAGCACGACGAGGGCCGGGGTGTCGGGGTCGAGACCGGCCGGAATGCGCCAGGTCAGGGCCAGGCAGCCGAGCTCGCCGGCGCGGTGGATCTCAAAACGCCGCTCGCCGCGCTGCTCACCTTCCACGGTGGCGACCACCGGCGCCGGCGTCGGCGCCGGCAAAATGGCGCCGAAGCCGGCCTCGACCGCGGCCAGCGCGGCCTCCTCCTCGAGGTCGCCGACGACGATCGCGGTGGCGTTGTCCGGGTGGTAGAAGAGGTCGTAGAAGCGGCGCAGGGTGGCCGCCTCGACCCGCTCGACGTCACCGCGCCAGCCGATGGTCGGGTGGCGGTATGGGTGCTCGAGGAAGACGTGGGCGAGGCTCTCCTTCAGCAGCAGCTCGAAGGGGTCGTTGTCGCCGCTGGCGAGCTCGTTGAGGACCACGGTGCGCTCGCTCTCCAGGTCCTCGGGCCGGACCCGGGCGTTGCGCATGCGGTCCGCCTCGACGTCGACCGCCAGGGGCAGGTGCTCCACCGGGAGGGTCTCGAAGTAGCTCGTGCGGTCGAGCCAGGTGGTGGCGTTGAACTCGGCGCCCACCCGTTGCAGGACCCGGGCCACCTCGGTGCCGCGCTCGCGGTTGTAGCGCTCGGTGCCCTTGAACATCAGGTGCTCGAGCAGGTGGGTGGCGCCGGTGTGGCCGGAGACCTCGTGCCGCGAGCCGACGCCGTAGACCACGCCGAAGCTGACCACCGGCGCCACCGGCGTCGCCAGGGTGACGACCTTCAGCCCGTTGCCGCGATGCCGCCACAGGCTGTAGCCGTCGACCCGCTCGATCCCCTCGAAGTCGTGCGCCATGCTGCCTCTCCCCAGGCCCCCTTCTTTCCCACGAGAGCTGACCCTCCGGGCGCCGCGCGGCGCCTCGAACGGCCCGGCGACGACGCACTGCCCGGCACCCCCGCCGACCGTGGTTCAGTGCAACGGGCGTGGCGTCCCCGTGCTCCGCGACAGGGCCGCGACGAAGCGCACCTCCACCCGCTCGACGGCGTCCACCGGCCGCCCGGGCCGGGTGAGGCCGCGCACGAAACCGTCCTCTCCCGGACCGAGGTCGAGCGCGGTGGCGAAGCGCGCCGTGTGCTGAACGCTGCCGCTGCGGTACCGGACGGTGACGACGACCTCGCCGGCGAAGGCCGACCGACCGGCGCCCCGGAGGTGAACCAGCCACTCACAGAAGTCCTCGGACACCGCGCCGTCGACGCTCACCAGGGCCAACCCCGGACGATCGGAGCGCAGCTCGGCGGAGGTGAAACTGAAATCCCGACGCTCGCCAGCAGCGGGCTCCGGGTCCGACCGCCTGCAGCTGACGGTGGCCACCAGGAGCAGAGCCGCCAGGCCCAGCCCGGCCCAGGGCAGCCCCGACCGGGGCAGGCTCAATGGAGCGGGCGCTCCCGAGGCGCCACGACGTCGGGAATCGGCGGCCCACCCTGGCCGAAGCGGGTGAAGGTCGGCTCGCGGCGCGTCTCGTCCTGCAGCCAGATCACCCTCAGCCTGGTCGCCGGCTGGCTCTCTCCGGCCTCGAGCTCGGCCGGGAAGGAGTGCTCGAAGACTGCCCGCTGGTCGGGTGGCAGGCTCGCGGTGACGTCGAAGTCGACCGTCCGCGGCGTCGGCCCGCCGACCTCGAGCCTGATCCTGACGTTCCTGGCGAGCTGGGGAGACCGGTTGACCACCTCTCCGCTGACCCGCCAGGCGCCCTCTTCCAGGGGGCTCATCTCGACGCTGTTGAGCGCCACGCCCGCGCCCTCGGCATAGCCCTCGGGCAGCCCCGCGGTCTCGGCCTCCCCGTCGTCTTCGGCTCCTGCCGCCGCCCCACCCCGGGGACGCACCCGCTCGACGTCGGCGTCGGTGATCCGGATCGAGGACGTGCTCGACCGTTCCTCGAGGGCGAGCCCGGAGGCCAGGCCGCCGAGGGAGGTCGTGGCCGGCGCGGTGGCGCCGGCCTCCGGCTGAGGCGCCGGCGCCGCCAAGGACGCCGGGTCCACGTCGGCGACGTCGTAGGCGACCTGGCGTCCGTCCGGAAGCGTGAGCCAGACGTGAGAGCCGGTCACACGGTGGCTGGCCACCTCGATGACGGTGCCGTCTCTCAGGACGACCTCGCCGGCGCCGGCGGCAAACGCGACCAGCAGAGCGGCCGCGAGCACCGCCGTGAAGGACTCAGTTCTGCCGCCAGTTGCGGATCGTGTAGCCCGCGCTGCCGGGATACTCGAGGGTCGGAGCGGCGCTGGTCGTGCTGCTCGAGTAGCCCACATAGGTGTTGCCTCCAATGGAGTAGGCCTCCTGCCCCGTGATGATATCATCGATCTCTTGGACGCCGCTCTCGCCGGCGATGCCGCACTCGTACCACAGTTTGTAGATCCGCCCGATGCCTGCTGCGGTGCAGACCTCCTGGTCTTCGGGGACATCCCCGTCGTCGGGGACATCGGGTCCGGCGCCGCCGCCGGCGCCGGACCCGTCGCCGCAGACGTCCGGCGGGTCGGCGGCGGTCAGCCCCAGCCCGGGCTCGAAGGTCGCGACGTTGACGTAGCCGTCGATCACGGTGGCCTCGAAGGTCGTCTTCTCGTCGCCCCGAAGTGCCAGGTACCAGCCGTACAGGTTGCTGCCCGGGTCGAGGGCGTTGGTCGCGCAGGACTCCGGCACGTCCGGCCCGCTGTCGCTGTTGACGTTGGGCAGGTCGGTGTGGTCGATGGCGAGAAGGTCGGCGACGCCCCTTGTGGTGTTCGTTCCGTCGTCGAGCACGAAGAAGATGTGGTTGACCTGCTTGTTGTCCGGGTCCGGGCTCTCGAAGCCGAGGTCGGCCCGGTCGCCGGAGCCGATGGCCAGCCCCCAGGTGTAGGTCAGGCCGTCGAACAGAGCCGGGACCGTGATCGGCTCCATGAAGAAGAGCTGTTGCGCCAGGTCGGCGCGGAAGTCGTAGATCCTCGTCAGGGTGCTGCCTGAGAGAGTTCCGTCGGCGGCGGGGTCGAGGGGACCCGGCAGGCTGAGCCGCCAGATGCTGCCCTCCGAAGCGAAGTAGACCCGGTCGTGGAAACCGTCGAGGTCGGAGTCGAGGGCGCGGAAGCTGCCCGGCACCATGCGGCCGATCCACTCCTTCATGAGGACGTCCCCGGTGCCCA
>CAZKKP010000338.1:0-1028 GCA_964553295.1 uncultured Thermoanaerobaculia bacterium
GCACAAGTCTGGTGACGCCTTGTGTGGTCCAGCTCTGGCGTCTCACTCTTCGCGCTTATTGCGTCTTTGCGGTTTGAACTGCCCTCTCTCGTGCCTCATCGCAGCGCGCCCACCACGTGGCGCGCTTCGACGACGGCCGCGCCGGCGCCCACACCCACACCTGCGCCCTCGACCTCGGGCACGAACAGGGCATGGACGACCTCCTCGTCCCCTCGCCCCACCCCTTCGGGCCGACCCTTGGCGACGAGCTCACGGAGATCCGTCTCGAGCCGACGCCGCCCGACCGCCCGCTCGTGCCACCGTGCCTCGCCGAGAAGCAGACGTCGGCCGTCGGTGGACAGGGCGACGACGTCCCACTCCGGCCCGCCACCCTTCCAGAAGCGCCCCGCGGGGCCCCACGCCACACCGCCAGGGGCGGCGTCGCCGACCAGCAGCGGCGTTGCGTCCCGGCACAGCTCCTCCCACGCCTGGGCGCGCAATCTCGGCCAGAACCGCGAGGCCAGCTCGCGTCGACCCTGAGCGGTCGAGGTCTCGAGCGCTGCCCGATGCGGCGCCACGAGCCGAAACCACATCCGAAAGAAGGGATCCGTCACCGTGTACAGCGACCGCTTCCCGCCGCGTTCGGGCGCCCCGAACGGCTGCTCGCGACGCACCAGCCCGAGCTCGGCCAGCATCGCCAACGGTCGGCTCAGAGAGGTGGCCGGCGCACCCAACCGCCCGGCGATCTCCGACGGGCGATGGGCCCCTCCGGCGATCGCGTCGAGCAATGGCCGCAACGAGGTCGCAGGCGGCTGCTCCTCGGCGAGCAAGCGCCCCGGCTCGCGGTGCAACGGCCCGAGCGGGTCGAGCACCATGGCCTCCACCGCCGCCTCGAGGACCCGACCGGCGCCCCGGGCCAGCTCCCAATAGCGCGGAACGCCTCCCCATGCAGCCCACGCCCGCACCGCATCCGCGGCCGAGCCCAGGTACAGCGCGTCGCCGATCCAGCCGACGGGCAGTGGGTCGAGACGCAGCATGGCGACCGCTCG
>CAZKKP010000338.1:1038-4841 GCA_964553295.1 uncultured Thermoanaerobaculia bacterium
CGGCGCATCCGGCGCCAGCGTCAACTCCTGCATGAGGTGGCGGCTCGATCCCGAAATGGCGACCACCAGACCCGCCTGCCGAGCTTCGTGATCCAGCCACGCCTGCAGCACCGAGGGCAGCTCCGGCGACGCCTCCACCAGGTACGGGACCTCGTCCAGCACCAGCGGCCCACGCCATGCCGAGCGCGCCGCCTCCCGCGCCACCGCCCGCAGCAGCGCCCGCCAATCGGGATACTCGACCTCGTCGAAGCCCGGAAACCGCGCCGCGATCGCCTGGGCCAGGTACCGCCGCTGCACCGCCGGCGCCGACAGGTCGCCGACCGAGTAGAGCCCGCCGGTCTCGGCGCACCACTCCAGGAGCAACCGCGTCTTGCCGACCCGCCGACGACCCCACACCACCACCAGCCCAGGCTCGCCGCTGCCGACCACCGCCCGAAGACGGCCCAGCTCCCGCTCTCGGTTCAGGAACTCCATGAGAGAATTATGCAACGGAAAATAATGCTTGGCAACATTATTTTGGTGAGGGGTGAGGGGTGAGGGGTGAGGGGGAAGGCGTACGTGGGGGTGAGGGGGGAGGTGTGAGGGGGTTGTGCCGCCGAGCTCTCGTCCCCGACAGGCCCGTGACCATCACAGGATGTGAATCACGAAGAGCGCCAAGACCGCCAAGTCCATTCCAATCAGATTCTTCTTTGCGTCCTTTGCGCCTTTGCGGTTGAAATTGCTCCCTCGCACGCACCCGGCAGGCGCGTGAGCCGGAGTGAAACCGCAAAGGCGCGAAGAGCGCAAAGAGATGCAGGCTGGCTGCCCTTCGGGCAGGGACGCGGCGCGTCGCACGTCGCCGGTAGCACGGGGCCGGTCACGCGATGTGTGCGCCAGCTCTGGCGTCTCACTCTTCACCCCTTACGGGTGCCCAGCGCCCTGCCATGGTCCCCTCACTCATATCACTTCACCCCTCACGGCGCCGAAGGCGGCCTGCGAGGGTTGCCGACGCGCCCGCTCCGGGGGGCGGACCACCATCCGTCAACCTCACGCCCTTGACATACATCCTAAGGCATATATCATATTTGCCATATGTGGGAGGTCTTCGAGCATCGGCGCGTGGATCGCCAGCTCAGTCAGGCTCCCGTTGAGGTAGTGAAGCGGTACCAGAAATGGATGGACATCGTTGCCGTCTCGGGCCCACAAGGTCTGTGTCGCATCAAGGGCCTCCGCGACGAGGCTCTCAGTGGCCAGTGGGACGGCCATCGATCCTCGCGTTTGAACCTCCAGTACCGCGTGATCTACAGGGTCGAGAACGACCGCATTCTTGTCGAAGTGGTCAGCGTTACGGCCCATGACTCCAGAAGGAAGTGACGTGATGGCTGAGTATCGAAGGGCGCGCCATCGGGTCGAGGTCACGGTCGGCGAGTCGGTACGGATCGTCCGCGAGCTGCAGGAGCTCAGCCAGAATGCGCTCGCTCGGCTGACCGGAATTCCACAGTCCACCATCTCCGCCATCGAGCGCGACCGCGTCAACCTCGGCGTCGAACGGGCGAAGGTTCTCGCTCGCGCCCTCAAGGTCCACCCCGCCGTCCTCGTGTTTCCAGGCTGGGATATCGAGCGCGAGTCGGTGGCCTGACCCCAGGCCGTCAATCGAAACGAGACACCCCCGCAGCCTGCCCTGGAACCCCACCAGGGATGATGCCAAGGAGAATGATACCTGGCCGCATAATCCGCCCGGCTCGTCTCGAGAGTTCAGCCAAACAAATGGCCCGCCGCAGCAGGATGCGCGCCGCCCCTCTGCCCCTCCTCTGCGCCCCCCTCTGGGTCCTCTGCGTCAAAAGGGATCAACTGCGTGGACGACCCGGGTACCCCACCGGTGGCTCGATTCAACCCCCAACACCGTCTCACCGCAGAGGACACGGGAGTGGCTGTTGAACTTTGGGTCGTGGCGAGCGTCGGTCCAGCCCGGGTTCGGCGGCGGTGGTTCGACAGGGTCCGCTTGTTTTACCGCAGAGGCCGCAGAGGGACGCAGAGGAACGGGCTGAGCTTGGGCTCTGCTGCGCGCTGTCGCCACGCTTCGACTTCCGGGTCAGAAGTTGAGTCGCCCTGCAGCGACTCCTGGCAAGATCCCCCACTCAAATAGCTCTTGAAGAACCACTTGGCACGCCGCCGCGGAATCCGCGTCGCTCCTCTGCGTTCCTCTGCGTCCTCTGCGGTTCAACCTCTTGTGTGCAGTGTTCTTCGACCGCGGAGCACGCGGGGGTGGACTCTTGAGCTTCGCGCTGTGGGACGCGTGGGTCCCGGCTGGGTTCAACGGCAGTGGTTTGACGGGGACCGCTTGTCTCACCGCAGAGGACGCAGAGGGGCGCAGAGGAGGACGATGAGCTTCGGCGCCACCGCCCTCCTTGCGATACTCCCGGCTCAGAAGTTCATCCGCCCGGCTGCGTTCCTTGGCAGGAACCCAACCCAGAGAAACTCTTGAAGAGACACCTGGCACGCCGCCGCAAAATCCGCGCCGCCCCTCTGCGTTCCTCTGCGTACTCTGCGGTTAAATTCCTTGTGTTCTTCTACCGCACAGGGCGCGGGGGTGGTTTCATTGCGGTGAGGCGCGTGAGGAAGGCAGAAACCGCAAAGGCGCGAAGGACGCAAAGAGATTCAGGTTGGCTGCCCTTCGGGCAGGGACGCAGCGGCGTCGTACGCCGCCGGGGGGCACAAGGCCGGTGACGCCTTGTGTGGGTCAACTCTGGCGACTCACTCTTCGCGCTCTTTGCGTCTTTGCGGTTTGAATCGTCTGCTCCGCCCCTCTGTGCCTCTGTGCCTCTGTGGTTCACTGCCCGCTGTTGTGTTGCGGCCACGGCCCGCGCTGGGGCGCTCAGGTTCAACTCGCGCTCGCGCGCTCTGCCCGACAGCAGCTCCTCACGATCGAGGCCACCCTCTCCACATCCGCCCGCGTCAGGCTCGAGCCCGAGGGCAGGCACAGGCCGAGGTCGAAGAGCCGCTCCCCCACCGCCCCGCCGACCGCCCGGCAGCCGGCAAACACCGGCTGCAGGTGCATCGGCTTCCACACCGGCCGGGCCTCGATGTTCTCGGCCTCGAGCGCCAGCCGCACATCTTCGCGGGTGGCGCCGAAGGCCTCGGGCTCGATCGTCAGGCAGGTCAGCCAGCGGGTGCACCGGCCCCAGGGCGCCTCGGGCATGAACTGCACACCCGGCAGGTCCCCCAGCAGCTCGACGTACCAGTCGAAGTTGCGCCGCCGCGCCGCCACCCGGTCCTCGAGCACCCGCAGCTGGCCGCGGCCGATGGCCGCCGCGATGTTCGACATTCGATAGTTGTAGCCGATCTCCGAGTGCTGGTAGTGCGGCGCCGGATCCCGCGCCTGGGTTGCCCAGAAGCGCGCCTTGGCCACCGCCGCCTCGTCGTCCGAGACCAGCATGCCGCCACCGGAGGTGGTGATGATCTTGTTGCCGTTGAACGAGAACACCCCGAGCCGCCCGAAGCTCCCCGCCGGCCGACCGCCGCAGGTCGCCCCCAGCGCCTCCGCCGCGTCCTCGATGAGCGGCACGCCGTGGCGTTCGCACAGCGGCACGATCCTCCCGTAGTCGCAGCACTGCCCGTAAAGATCGACCGCCACCACCGCCTTCGGCAGCCGGCCGACCCTCGCGCCCCGCTCCAGCTCGTCGGCGAGCAGCGCCGGGTCGAGATTCCACGAACCCGCCTCCGCATCCACGAAGACCGGCGCCCCGCCCTCATACGTGATCGCGTTGGCGCTGGCGCTGAAGGTCAGGCTCGAGACGATCACCTCGTCCCCCCGCCCCACCCCC
>CAZKKP010000339.1:0-4833 GCA_964553295.1 uncultured Thermoanaerobaculia bacterium
AGTTGAGGCAGATCGACTTGGCGTGGCCGATGTGCGGGTAGCCGTTGGGCTCGGGGGGGAACCGGGTGAGCACGCGGCCGCCGTTGCGACCGGCGACGACGTCGTCGACGATGCGCTGGCGGATGAAGTCGAGCCTGGGGCTGCTGCTGGCACTGTCGTTCATGATGCCGCTCCTCGTCCGGTCACTTCATCGTCCGCAGGATCTCGACCGCGCGGGCCAGCCGGCGGCGACAGATCTCCTTGCCGAGCACGGCCATGGTGTCGAACAGCGGCGGCGTCGCGGCCTGCCCGGTGACCGCCACTCGGACCGCCATGAAGGCCTGCTTCGCGGTCACCCCGGAGGCCAGGCACCACCCTTCCACGGCGCGCTCCAGCTCGCCGACCCGCCACTCGAGCAGTGGGTCGAGGTGCTCCTCGACGAGCAGCCGGAGCAGCTTCGCCGTCTCCGGCGGCGTCCGGTCGCGGATCACCAGCCTGGGGCGGACGTCCTCGTCGTAGGACACCTCGCCGAGGAAGAAGGGCTGGGCGTAGGCCATGAACTGCTCGAGGGTGTCGAACCGTTCGTGGGCGAGCTCGAGCACCTGGTCGAGATAGCCGTCCGACAGCACATCCTCGCGCAGCCGACGACGGAGTGCCGGCGCCTCGAGGCGTCGGACCCAGCGGCCGTTGAGCCAGGTCAGCTTGTCGAGGTCGAACACCGGTCCGCCGAGGGAGATGCGCTCGAGCTCGAAGACCTCGACGAGCTCCGTGACGGTGAACTCCTCGCGCTCGTCGGGCATGGTCCAGCCCATCAGGGCGAGGTAGTTGAGCATCGCCTCGGGGAGGAAACCGGCGCGCCGGTAGTGGTTGAGGCTCACCGGGTTCTTGCGCTTGGAGATCTTCGAGCGGTCGGCGTTGCGCAGCAACGGCAGGTGGCAGAACACCGGCGCCGCCCAGCCGAACGCCTGATACAGCCGGAGATGCTTGGGCAGCGACGAGATCCACTCCTCGGCCCGGATGACGTGGCTGATGCCCATCAGGTGGTCGTCGACGACGTTTGCCAGGTGGTAGGTCGGAAAGCCGTCCGACTTGAGCAGGATCTGGTCGTCGACCTGGCCGGCCTCGAAGGCGATGTCGCCGCGCAGCAGGTCGGGGACGACCAACTGACCGTCCACCGGCATGGCAAGCCGGACGACGTGCGCCTCGCCCGCCCGGCGCCGGCGGTCTGCCTCGTCGGGGTCAAGCCCCCGGCAGTGGCCGTCGTACCCCAGCTGCTGCTTGGCGGCGCGCTGGTGCTCGCGAAGCGAGGCGAGCCGCTCGGCGGTGCAGAAGCACGGGTAGGCGTGACCCGTCGCGACCAGCTGCTCGGCGTGGCCCCGGTAGACCTGTGATCGCTCGCTCTGCCGGTACGGCCCGAACGGCCCGCCGACGTCGGGGCCCTCGTCCCACTCGAGGCCGAGCCAGCGCAGCGCCTCGAAGATCATCCGCTCGCTGGCGAGGCTCGAGCGTTGGCGGTCGGTGTCCTCGATTCTCAAGACGAAGCGGCCACCGTGCCGTCGCGCGAACGCCAGGTTGAACAGCGCGACGTAGGCGGTGCCGACGTGGGGGTCGCCGGTCGGGCTGGGCGCGATCCTGGTGCGAACGGTGGGCGTCATGCGCTCTCCAAAAAAAACCGCCTTGCGGGCGGCTGGCGATCGGCATTGGCGGTGAGGGGGGGATTCGAACCCCCGGTCCGAGTTACCCCGGACAACTGCTTAGCAGGCAGCCCTGTTCGACCACTCCAGCACCTCACCGTGCAGGGATGGCCATTGTACGCCCCGGCCCGATCGCTGTAAAGTGAGAGGTCCCGGAGGGATGGCCGAGCGGTCGAAGGCGACGGTCTTGAAAACCGTTGAGGCGCAAGTCTCCGTGGGTTCGAATCCCACTCCCTCCGCCAGCGCCTCTGTCGACCACACCGCCGCAGCGCCGCATGGCCGCCCGTCAGCCGTCAAGCTCAGAAACTGACCTCCGGCAGGCTCCCCACCCCTTTCAGGCTGATCACGAGGCGGAACTCGCGGGAGGGGTACAGGCCGAGCTTGAGATCCCGGTAGTCGGCCGAGACCGACCAGCAGCTGCCCTCGTAGGCAAGCTGCAGCCGCTGCTGTTGGAACAGCTCCTGCTCGATGTCGTAGGCGACGTGGGCGGAGAGCTGCAGCGGGAAACCCTGGCGCCGGAAACCGACCATGGTACGCACCTGCGACGCGCTGCGGCTGCCGGTGGTCGGGACGAAGCTCTCGAACCAGGTCGCCGTGACCTGCACCGGTCCCCGGTAGGAGCCCAGGCTCAAGGAGTGGGACACCAGGTTGGAGAACAGGGTGTCGTAGCTCGCGCGCACGTCGAGCGAGAGGCCCGGCATCGGGGTCAGCCGCAGCGAGGCCCCCAGGAAGCCCCACTGGCTGGTCAGGCCGCCGCTGCCCCGGTTGAGCGGCGCGTCGAACGAGTACTCGCGAAACAGCTCGAGGGAGGCGACCTCCTGGGCGCCGACCCCCTCGGCGGCGCGGGCGAAGAGACGGTTGGCCAGGGACACCCGGGCCCTGTTGAGCACGAGGGTCCCGTCAACCTCGTCGAAAGTCGGGATCAGCAACTGGTCCTCGACGTCCGACACGAAGCTGTACTCGACGCGCGGCTCCACAAGATGTTTGAATCGGCGGTAGCGTCCGATCGGTCGGTCGAAGACCCGCGACACCGAGGGCCCGACGATGTCGACTCCGGCGGTGAAATAAGAGCGGTCGACGGGCTCGCTCTCAAAGCTCGTCCGATCGACCGCAAGGCGGTGGCTGTAATAGGTCCCACGGGCGCCGAAGCGTGGTGTGACCGACAGCCAGAGCGGGCCGGGCAGGGTGTAGGACAGCTCCGGGAAAAGGTCGGCGCGGCCGTAGGTCGCGACCAGGTCGCCACCGCGGTCGACGTCGAAGACGTTGACCGAGGAGATCATCGACCAGTACAGAGAGCTCGTGCCGACGCGGCTCGGTCGCAGCCGCAGCTCCACCTCCGGCAGCTGCCGCAGCACCACGTCCTCAGGCTGGAGGAAGGTGGTGCGGTTGTCGACCCGGATCGAGGTGGTGGCGCTGCCCCGACGGCGCGTCAGCAGGCCGTAGGAGTACACCGAGCGGCGCGTGTTGGCGTCGAAGGACTCCTCGAACTGCTGGAAGAAGTCGGCATCGGACAGGTTCTCCACCTCGGCCATGAGCCGGAAGCCGAGGAAGCTGTCCTGCTCGTGACGCCCGTTGAGCTTCCACTGCCACGTGTCACCCACGGGGTCCCAGATGGCGAACACCGTCAGGTCGCCCTCGGCGCCCGTCACCGGGGCCCAGCGCAACTCGTTGCCGAGACCGTAGTAGCCCTCGGAGTAGTAGTCGAGGAACAGGGTGGAGTCGTAGCTGCGCCCGAAGGGCACGAACAGGGAGTTGCCGAGGTAGAAGCCGCGCCGGTCGCTGTGCCCGAACCTGGGCATGAGCAAGCCGGCCGAGCGCTCGCTCTTGATCGGCCACACCAGATAGGGGAGGTAGAAGACCGGTACGCCGTTGGTCTTGAGCGCGACCCGGCGGAAGCGGCCATAGCCCTCCTCCTCGAGCACGGCGTGGGCGATGTCGAAGCTCCAGGGCGGCCGCTCGCCGGCCTCGCACGAGGTGAAGGTGGCGTCCTCGAGAAGGTAGGTGCGCTCGTCGAGCTTCTCGAGCCGAGCGGCGGTGAACGAGTAATAGGGCTCGATCTCGCCCGCCGCCTGCCAGAAGACCCCGGCCTTGGTCCGAAGGTTGAAGTCCATGCGGTCGCAGGTCAGCCGGCTCGGGCCCCGGTCGAGGACGACGCTGCCGTGGGCGGAGACGTCCATCGTCGCCCGGTTGTAGACCATCGAGTCGCAGCGGACGGTGATGTCCTGATACGAGATCAGGACGTCCCCGTCGAGATACCAGACGTCTCCCTCGAGGCGCGACTGGTCGGCCCTGACGCTGACCGGGTCGACGCCCTGAGCCCACAGCCTGCCGGCCATCATGGCGAGCAGGAGGAGCAGCACGAGCGGCCGTGGTGACATGACGCCGGTCAGCTGAGGCGCCCGACGGCCGTTATGTCGGCCGCGCTGCCGACGCCCGACACCGGCGCCGGGCGCCGACCGGGGTGGCGCGCGACCCCGAGCCACCCGCGGCGGCCGGCATCGTGCTCGGTCTGGTCCATGACGGCTCCCTCCGGATCGGCGATCTTGACCTGTCCCGCCGGACAAGATCGGCGTCATTGTATCCGTTCGACCTCTCCCGGGCGTCGCACTGACGAAAGCCGTACAATGGCCGGGTGTCCCTGCTCGGCGTCGACCCGGGTGGCCGCAGGATCGGCCTGGCTGTCGGCGACCCGGCGACGGGCGTTGCCGTCCCGGTCGCCGTCGTGGAGGTCACCAGCCTGGCGGCAGCGGCCGAGCTTGTCTGCGGCGAGGCGACAAAACGCCAGGTCGTCGTCGTCGTGGTCGGCCTGCCGACCGACGAGGAGGGTCGGGAGACCCCGGCCTGCCGACGCTCACACCGGCTCGCCGGCCTGCTGAGCGCCGCCGGCCTCGAGGTGCGGCTGCAGCCCGAACTCCTGTCGAGCCACGAGGCGAGCCGGCGCGCCCGGGACGCGGGTCGGAGGACTGGCACACCGATTGACGACCTGGCCGCTCAGGTGCTGCTCGAGGACTTCATGGCGGCGGCCGCGACCTCCTCGCGGCGGCCACGATGATCCTGCGGCGAGCCCTTCCGGGGGTCATTCGTGGGCTCGCTTGCGTGCTCGCTCTCGCCACCTTGGGGGTCGCCGGCTGGTGGTGGTCGACGCTGTACCGGACCGCCA
>CAZKKP010000340.1:0-4823 GCA_964553295.1 uncultured Thermoanaerobaculia bacterium
GCTGCAGCCGGCCCACACCGTACCGTTGCACCAGGTAGAAGAACAGCGCCTGGTACTCCCGGTAGCGCGGGCTCAGGCCGGCGTGGGGGTCGGCCGCGAGGTAGGTGGCGGTCCCCTCGTGGAACCAGGTCGGGAAGGCCGACCGGTCCGAGTAGTCGGGCACGTCGAGGCTCGAGTTCGTGTAGACGTGCACCAGCTCGTGGCGGAAGGTGTTGACCAGGTTGGCGAAGGACTCGCTCTGCCAGCGCCGGAGGGTGTCGCCGACGTTCACCCCGGGGTTGAGGGCTGCAGTCTTGCGCAGCTCGGCGAGGCTGACGCTGCCGACGTAGGACAGCGGCAGCACCACGTACCGGCAGTAGTAGGTGACTCCACCGACCTGGCTCATCCGGTCCGAGGACGCCCGGTTGAGATGGGCGAAGGCGTCAACGCTGTCCACCAGGCGACAGTAGACCAGCCCGCGCAGCTCGGGATAGCCAAAGCGGGCGAGGCGGCGCTCGAGCAGCGCGCGCTGTCGCGGCACCTCGGCGAGGAACCGTTCGACCGTCCGACGCTGGACGTCGTCAGCGAGGAACGCGCGCGGATGGGTGACGACAACCCGCTCGACCTCCTGCCGCACCATCCCCTGGGACGGGTGGCCCGGCGACACATCGCCGGCGGCGAGGGTCAGGTCGACGAACAACCCCAGCGCCGACGAGCTCACTTCTCCGCCGCGAGCGAGCTCCCGCCGGGCCGCGGCCGCCGCCTCGTCGGCCGACTCGAATACCGGGTTCTCCCAGCGGCGATCGCCGGCCGACGCGCCCGAGACGACCACGCCCAGGACGACGGCGACACCAAGCAGCGCCTTCCTCACGAGCCGGGCGCCTCGCCCGCACCGAGCGTGTGCCGATCGCCACCCATGATCGCGTCGCCGGACGCCGGCTGGACCACCGCCAGTCGCAGCACCACCGTCGCCAGGAGGGCTGCGCCGAGCACCATCAGCACCGTCTTGACCCCCAGGACCAGCAGGTCGCGCTCCGCCGGCTGCGGCCGGTCGCGGAACACCGATCGCCGTTTCACCGCCGCCGCCACCGCCAGCGCGGCCAGCGTCAGAGCCCCTCGAAGCCAGCCGGCGCCCCCGGCCGCCAGGTCGAGGCCGATCACGGCGACGCCGACCACGACCACCACGGCCGCGGTTCGCCAGGGTCGCCATCCCCGCATCTGCAGCGTGCCCAGCACCGCCCCCGCCAGCATGGCGGCCACCAGCACCACCAGGCCACGACCGAACTCGGCGCCGACCCCCGGCCAGCTCGCGAGAATCAGCAGGTCGCGCAGGTCAGGCTCGGCGCCGGAGGCCAGCACGTCACGATAAGGCGACTCCGCCACCAGCACCGGCAGGTTGTTGAGATGAATCACGCACAGCGCACCGCCGACCAGGGCCACCGAGTAGACGATGCCGTCAAAGCGTTCGTCCATCTCGGCCAGCCGATGCAGCCGAAAGGGCAGGTAGGCCGCGGCGAGGCCCACGGTCAGCAGCAGCCACGACCCCGACCACTCCAGCCAACCGGAGGTCGCCGACACGGCAAGAACCAACACCAGCTGGCCCGCCACCCCGGTCAGGAAGCTGTCCTGGATCAGCTCGAGCGGCTCACGCTCGTAGCAGTCGGCGAGGTACACCACCGCCAGGAGCAGCGAGCTCAGCAGACCGGCGAAGACGGCGATGTAGATCTCCATGCCCGCTGATGGTAGTCAGGGACGACGCCCCTGTCGAGGCGAGACCTCGGACCGCCGACCCGACGGGATCAGGGACCCGCCCGGACAGGCGGCGACACCGGGGACGAGATCGTCGCACCCCCGGGTACGGAAGCGATTGACCTTCGTGTTCCGCGGCCCAATACTCCCGCCATGCCGGAAGGGCAAACCGTCCGCCCCGCCGTCGCAGTAGCGCTGCTGGCGGCGCTCGTCTGGACGGCGTTGCTGGCGGCGGTCATACACATGCGCTGGGACGGCGACCCCAGGGCTCTGTTGTTCCTGGGCAGCGGGTTCTCCCGCCCGCAGGCGTTCGACCGGATCCCGCGAGAGGGACCGTGGGGGTACGACGGGCAGTTCTACGCGGTTCTGGCCACCGATCCGCTGCTGCAGCACCGTGACACGGTCGAGTCCCTCGACGCTCCGGGTTACCGCGCGCTGCGCATCGGGATACCCGTGCTGGCGTGGGCCCTGGCCCTGGGCCACGCGGGAACCGCCATCGTCCTTTATCAGCTCCTCTGCTGGAGCCTCACCCTGGCGGCGGTCGGCGTGCTCGGCCTCTGGCTGCGGGACAGCGGTCACTCGCCGTGGTGGGCCCTGCTGCTGGCGGCTCAGCCCGGTGTGGCGACGTCGATGTTCCGCAGCACCGTGGACGGCGCCGCCGTCGGCGCGATCCTCCTGTCCCTGCTGCTCCACCGACGGGGACGGACCGGCTGGTCGGTAGCGGCCCTCGTGGCGGCGGCCCTCGTGCGGGAGACCTCTCTTCTGGCAGCGGCTGCCGTGGCCGTCACCCAGGCCAGGCGAGGCCGCTGGGGCGCGGCGGTCCTCGCCGGCGGCCTGCCCACCGCGACCCTGCTGGGCTGGCGCGCCCTGCTGTCGTGGCGCCTCGGCGACGAGCTGGCTACGGGGGTGGGGAACTTCGCGGCGCCGCTGTCGTGGCTGCCCGGGCAGGTCGAGAGGATCGCCGCCCTGGGCCAGCCCTGGGGAGTTCTGGAGACCTGTGGCCTCGTGGGCCTGCTCCTGCTCCTGGCCGGCCTGGGCGCCGGTGTGGTGGGCTGGCGGGCCTGGGGAGCTGCCGAGTGGACGCTTGCCGCCTTCGGCGCCCTCGCCCTGAGCCTCAGCCGGCTGGTGTACGTCGAGGTGTTCGCGTACTCACGGGTGTTGCTGCCGCTAGCGGCCCTCGCCATCCCCTTTGCCCTGAAGGATCGGGTCGCCTGGCGAAGGCGGCTGGTCCTCGCCGGGCTCGGCGTCTGGGCGCTCACCGGCGGCCTGATAGCTCGAATCGAGCTGCTGGCTGCCGTCCACGCGCCATCAGCGCTCGTGCGGCAGGACTCCGTTGACCCCGGACACCTTCGAGACACTGTGACTCGGACAGTGCTCGTGGCACCGGTCGTCCACCGTCCGGGCTGGGGTGGCGGCCCGTGGAGCTCGGACCTGGAGCTGTACAACCCGACCACCGAACCCCTCGCTCTCTCCTTCGAGCTCCTCGGGCCGGGCGGCAGCCACAATCCTCCTCCGGTCTCCCTGCTCCTGGCCGGACAGGAGCGTCGGTCCGTGCAGGATGCGCTGCAGACCCTCTTCGGCGCCAAGGGCAGCGGCGCCCTCCGGGTCCGCGGCCCCACGGGTCCGTGGTGGTTGAGCACCACCACCCGGGACGTCGGGCGTTCGGCCGCCTCCGACCCGCTGCCGGTGCTCTCCCCGCTGGACGCGCTGACCGCGGAGCGCCCTGCGCTGCTGGCGGGCCTGCCGGTCGGACCCGGGGCCGGACGGGTCATTCTCGGGGTGGTCAACCTCGGGCCCGCTCGGCTCACCGTCGACTGCGATCTCGTCACCGACATGACCGACCATTCGGGGTGGCGGCTGAGCGCTCCTCGCGACGGGGCGCGACATCTGAAGGACCTGCTGTCGAACCTGCCGGCCCCGACAGAGGGGGTCGTCGACCTCGACGTTCGCCTCTCGCCAGAGAGGGCCCGGGCCCTGGTCTACGCCGCGGTGGTGGGGCCCGAGCCCGGAGCCCTCCGCCTCCTCTACGCCACGCCCCGCTAACACCGCGGAACGCGAGCCACCGGGCGCCGCAGCGGCACCCGGTCAAGGTTCCCAGGTCGCGGAGGCCGGCACAGCTACTCGAAGACTTGCCTGGTGGCGGGGGTGGCCGTTGCCGCGCGGCTCGCAGTCAGCCGCTACTCGACCGTGAAAAACTGCAGCTCGACCGGAACCTGATCGGCCGAGACCTGCATCACGGCGGTCCGGCCCCACGCATCGTCTGCATCCCAGGCACCTTCGTACCACGAGTAGGTGACGACCCCATTGAAGCTCACCTGGCCACCGATTCCGGGGTTCTCATAGCCGAACCAGAAGTCGGAGCCCGCCGGGATCTCGATGTTCGCCGCACTGACGTCGACGTAGGTGTAGGTGGTGGGCGGGAAGGTCGTCGGGTCCGGATCCACCGGTGTGAACGGGCCCGAGAAGTCCGGCGAACCAAAGCCTGACGGGATGGTCGTCCCGAGCCAGACCATCCAGGTGGCGGCCGGCCCACCGCAGGGGAAGCCGAGCTCGGTGAGGACGATCGGGACCGGCAGGGTGTTCGTGGTTCTGACGATGAAGTGGCTTCCCCAACCGGCCGAACTCCCCCCAAGGGTCGGCACGGTGTTCATGGCGCCGCCGCTGCTCCACTCGAAGTCGGCCCGCGGCGCCCGCGGCTCGTAAGTCACCGGAACCGGGTTGTCCGGCAGCGTCGAGCCGTCCTTGCCGACGACGCCTGCGAGCGCGGCCGTTGCCAGTATCAGGATCATCCCCGTGAACGCGAGCTTCCTCATGACGTCCTCCCTCACCCAGAATGCAGAGTCTGTCTTGCCTCAAGCGGCAGCGAGGCTACCACCCCCAAGCGGCGACATCAACCTGAGGCACGAACTGGAGAGCGCTCACCGTCGGCAACGTCTCGAGTCGGGCACCACCGCCACGATGAGGTGCGGTGACCAGTGGAACGGTTTCCGAAACCGGTCCTCGAGCCTCAGCAGTTCCGCACCCGGATGGCTCCCGGGCCGGGGCCGAGGACCCGTCCGATCTCGGGATGGGGCAGTCGCCGCCGCTCCAGGGCC
>CAZKKP010000341.1:0-4813 GCA_964553295.1 uncultured Thermoanaerobaculia bacterium
CGAGCTCAAGGCGATCCGCCGCGATCAGGCCCCCACCGCCGAGGTCGCGGTCACTGCGGAGGCGGCGACCCCAGCGACGACCTCGACGGCGCCGCCGGAGAGCGCGGCCCGGGAGGCCCTCGCCCGCGAGACCGCACGGCTGGGCGAGCTCGTCGAGCGGCTGGCCGCCCTCGAGGGCGAGCTGACGAGCCGCCGCGAGGCCGAGGAGGAGGCCACCCGGCGGGCCCTGGAGCAGATCGCCGAGCTCTCCGAGGAGCTGCGGCGGGCGCCTCGGTACAGCGCCGCCGCCGATGCCGTCTACGATCGCCTGGTGGCTCACCTGAAGCACGAGCGGCCCCGGCTCCGGGCCGCTCTCGAGCGCTGGTCGGCGCCGTCGGAGACGCCGAGCTGGCGACCGGAGCTCGACCTGTCCATGTACGACCTCGGCCCGCTCGCCGACGACGCACTCGCCCTGCGTGCGCGGATCCGCGAGGTGGAGGCCGCGGTCCTCGAGCTCCGGGAGCGCGAGCAGGAGACCCGCTGGGATGCCGTCGAGCGTTCCGCTCTGCGGGTCCGACGGCTCAACCAGCTCCGCCTCGACAGCCTGCGATCGCTCTCGCCGGAGCGGCGGCAGGCGGTGCTCGGTCTGACCCGGGAGGGGGTCGCCCAGCTCGGCCGCGAGCTCGAGCAGCTCGCCCTCGGAGGGCGGTTCTGGCAGCTCGAGACCCGGCGCCAGCTGGTGACCGTCGACGATGCCCTGACCGACGTCTTCACCCTCGGGGCGATCACCTGGTCGATCCTGAAGCTCCTGGCGGTGCTCACCCTGGTGTGGTGGCTGCGGCCGCGCTGGCGCAGGATTCTGGCGGCGGCGCGGGCCGCCGCCGTGCGCTCCCGGCGCACGGTGCAGGCGCGGCGCCGGCTCGAGCAGCTCGGCCGGCTGCTCGACGACCTCCTCGCCTGGCCCCTGCTGGCGGTCGCCCTCCTCGGTGTACGCTGGGCGCTCGGCCCCGCGGCGGCCTGGCCGCTGCCCCGCCTGGCGATCGCCGTCGGCCTGCTCTACTGCCTGTACCGCTTCGCCGTCGAGGCCTTCGTGCTGTCCCTGGTCGGGGTCGCGCACCGCTACGGCCTGGCGTTGCCCGAGGAACTCCACGCCAAGCTCATCGTCAGCGTGCGCTCGATGATGCGCGTCGTCGGCGCGATCGTCGCCGTCCTCGTGGTGTCGCAGCTGACCATGGGTCGAGGCGCGCTCTACATCGTGGTCCGGGAGATCGGCTGGCTGGTCGTCGCCGTCGCCCTGCTCCTCGTGCTCCTGGGCTGGCGCCGGGTGATCGCCGACACCTTCTGCCGGATGCAGCCGAAAGGCCGGCTGTCGGCCGCGGTGCAGGCGAGCGGCGACCGCTGGTACGGCGTCCTCCTCGCCCCGGCCGCCTTCCTCTGGCTGGCCGGACGGGCGGCGGCGGCGGTGGCCCGCGACTTCGCCCTGGGCTTCGAGCAGACCGGCAAGGTGCTCGCCTTCCTCTTTCGGCGGCGGGTCGAGAAGCAGGCCGAGCGGCGCGGCTACGCCGAGACCGGGCTCGAGGAGCTGCCGGCGGAGGTGCTGGAGGCCTTCTGCGAGCGCCCGGTCGACCGCGGCCCCCTCGCCGTGCCCTGGTTCCCCGGGCTCGACCGGCTGCAGCGCGAGATCTCCGCCTGGCGGTCCGGCGGCGGCGGCGGCGCGGCGCTGGTCCACGGCGAGCGCGGCATCGGCCTGAGCTCCTGGCTCGGGCAGCTCCGCCGCGACGACCTCGAGGTCACCCGGCTCGAGCTCGGCCGACGGGTGACCGACCCGGCGGAGCTGGTCGCCGTCCTCGCCTCCGGCCTCGAGCTGCCGACCCCCGCGGGCGCCTCGATGGAGTCCTTCACCACCGCCGTGGACGACCTCGAGCCGCGGGTCGTCATCCTCGACCTCGCCCAGCACCTGTTCCTCGCCGCGGTCGGCGGCTACGAGGTGTTCGGCTGCTTCGCCGAGCTCGTCAACCGGACCCGTCGGCGGGTCTTCTGGGTCTGCGGCATCAACCACTACGCCTGGCGCCACCTGCGGGCGGTGCGGCCCGACGCTGCAGTCTTCCGCCAGCGCTTCCACCTGCCGCCGTGGAGCGAGGCCCAGATCCGCCAGCTGCTGCGGCAGCGGATGCAGGCGAGCGGCCTCCGCTTCAACTTCGCCGACCTGGTGCTCGACGGCATGGAGGGGGTGACCAGCTCGGCGACCCTGGTCGAGTCCGAGGAGGGCTACACCCGGCTGCTGTGGGACTACGCCGACGGCAACCCACGTGTCGCCCTGCACTTCTTCCTGCGCTCACTGGCGCCGGAGGGCGGCCGTCGGCTCCGGGTGCGGCTG
This sequence comes from uncultured Thermoanaerobaculia bacterium, assembly GCA_964553295.1. Lineage (GTDB taxonomy): Bacteria > Acidobacteriota > Thermoanaerobaculia > Thermoanaerobaculales > Sulfomarinibacteraceae > CAZKKP01. Next base: position 2,357 of record CAZKKP010000341.1, read on the forward strand.
TTCCGCGCGCCCGACCCGCTCCGCCTCGAGGAAGGGGGTGAGGCGTCGCTGTTCCTGCTCGCCGCCCTCGTCACCCACGAGAGCATCAACCTCGCGGACCTCTCTCGGGTGGTCCGATACCCGCCGTCGGACTGCCGGATCCAGACCGACCGGCTGCTCGACCTCGGCGCCGTGGTCGCCGGCGACGACGGCCTGCTCCGGGTCAGCACGACCTGGCACCGAGCGATGGTGCGGCTGCTCGCCCGGCGCAACACCCTGCCGGACTGAGAGGCAAAGATGGGCTCCTCGAGCGCCTCGTTCTTCGAGCTGCTGCAGCTGGACCGGGCACCCTTCGCCCTGGCGGTCCTGCTCGCCGCGCTGCTCGCCGCCCGGATCGCCACCCGAGCCCTCGACGGCCTCGGCCAGCGCTTCACCGCAAAGCGCCTGGTGATCAGCCAGGTCGCCTCCTTCGTGCGTTTCCTGGTCTACCTCGCCGGCGGCTTCGCCGCCTTCGCCATCCTGCTGACGCCCTCCCGAGAGGTCTGGCTCGCGGTCGGCGGTACTGTGGCGGTGTCGATCGGCTTCGCCCTCAAGGACCTCGTGGCCTCGCTCGTGGCCGGGCTGATCATCCTCGCCGACCGCCCCTTCCAGGTCGGCGACCGGGTCACCTTCGACGGCTACTACGGCGAGATCCGCCACATCGGTCTGCGCTCGGTCCGCCTCGTGACCCTCGACGACACCCAGGTGACGATCCCGAACAACAAGTTCCTCACCGACTCCGTCGCCTCGGGCAACGCCGGCGCTGTCGAGATGATGATCCAGATGGACTTCTGGATCGGCCTCGACCAGGACGTCGCGACCGCCAAGAGGATCGTCGCCGAGGCCCTGACCTCGAGCCGCTACATCTCCCTCGCCCTGCCCTGGGCGGTGAATCTGTCGGAGGTCATCCACGACAGCTACCTCGCGGTCCGACTGCGGGCCAAGGGCTACGTCCTCGACGTCCGCTTCGAGAAGGCATTCGAGACCGACGTCACCGAGCGCGTCCTCGAGGGCTTCCACGCCGCCGCCATCGCCCCCCCCGCGGTCCTCCACCGCAGCGTGTGAGTGGAGCTGACAGCTGTCAGCTGACAGCTGTCAGCCGGCCACGCCCGCGCTGTGGTTCACGTCGTCACAGCCAGAGGGAGGCGGCGAGGGTGAGGGCGAGGGTGGCGTTGGTGGCCAGGTTCCAGACCACGTTGGCGCCCAGGGCAGCCAGCGGCACCGGCGCCTCGGGCCGGCGCAGGGCCCACTCGAAGGGCTTGACCAGCAGCAGCGAGGGCAGCATCGCGACCAGGCACGGCCAGGGCAGCACCCGGGCGAAGACCCCCACCAGGACGGCAAGCGGCGCAGCGAGGCCGACCGCCACGTAGACCCGGGCCGCGACCGGCCGGCCGAGCAGCAGGATGAGGTTTCTCCGACCCCCGGCCCGGTCCGCGGCTTCGTCGGGAAATTCGTTGAGAAGCAGCAGGTTGAAGGTCATGCAGAAGGCCGGGATGGCGGCGACGACCGCGGTCGCCGGCAGCGTGCCGGCCTGGACCAGGGCAGCGCCGAGCACCGGCAGGGCCCCCAGCCCGAGGCCCGCGAAGAGCTCACCGAGGCCCGAGCGCGCGAGCAGGTCGGTGTAGGCGACCACCGCGAACGCCCCGAGCACCAGGATCGGCGCCATCACCGCCCCCACCTCGACCAGGAACCACAGGCCGGCGACGAGCCCGAGGGCGGCGAAGAGGACCCCCGTGGCGAGGGCGGTGTGGCTGCCCATCAGCCCGTCGGGCAGGGTGCCGCTGCCGCCGGAGAACGGCGTCCGCTCGGTCTCCAGGTCGATGCCGCGACGGTAGTCGGACCACTCGTTGAGGACGTTGACCGCGGCGTGGAGCAGGACCAGGCCGAGGAGGGCGACGACGCTGCGCAGCGGGTCGAAGGCCCCGCCTGCCGCCGCGGCCGCGGCGCCCACGGCCACGAGGGTCACCGGCAGGAGCAGGAAGGGCGCCCGAGCCACCCCGAGATACGCCTTGAACGACGGCATGGTGCTCTCCAACCGGCGAGAGTCGAGGCGCCACCGCGACCGGCCCGCCGACCGCTGCCACTGTACCTCCACCGCGGCCGTTCCTGAACCCGGCCGCCCGGCCGCCCGGCCGCCATCTTGCAACGTGACGGAAAAGCGCTATAGTTCTCCGGTTGAGCGGCTGCCATGGGGGCGGCCGAGAGTAGCCGGCGGCCGTCCGCCGCACCAATCGAGCGGGAGCCCGCCACGCGCGGCTCCGCAAGAGCAGAGGAGAGTGGGAGAGCATGGCGAAGAAGCTGTTTGTCGGCAACCTGAGCTGGAACACCCGGGACGAGAGCCTCGTGCAGGCATTCTCCCAGTTCGGCGAGGTCTCGGACGCCAAGGTCATCCTCGACCGTGACACCGGCCGCTCGCGCGGTTTCGGCTTCGTCACCTTC
>CAZKKP010000342.1:0-4778 GCA_964553295.1 uncultured Thermoanaerobaculia bacterium
AGAGGCGGTCGAGTCCCTGGCGCGCTTCCGTCCCGCAACGGTTGCCGACGCCGAGCGCCTGCCCGGGGTGACGCCGGCGGCTCTCGCGCTTCTCGTCGGGCAGCTCGCGGCCCGCCGCGGAGATCACGGGTGAGCTATCGGCGCCTGCTTGCCGGCCACGCCGAGGGGGTCGCCCTGGACCGCCTGGTCAGCTACGCCGAGCTGCTCGAGCGCTGGGCGTCCCGCCACAGCCTGGTACGTTTCGGCTCGCCCGAGGAGCTCGTCGAGCGCCACCTGCTGGACGCGCTGGCCGGCGTCCGGTGGGTGCCGGCAGGGGCACGGCTGGCGGACATCGGCAGCGGCGCCGGGCTGCCGGGCATACCCCTGCTGTGTGCGGTGGAAGGGGCGAGCGGGGTGCTCGTCGAGCCAAGGAGCAAGCGTTGGGCCTTCCTGCGGACCGCGGTGCGGACCCTCGAGCTGGACGCCGAGGTGGTGTGCGCGCGGATGGCGGACCTGGGTGAGACCTGGTCCGGCCTGACCCGGGTCACGGCTCGCGCCCTCGGCCGGCACGAGGAGCTCTTGGGATGGGCGCGGAATCGCCTCGCGAAGGACGGAGCGGTGCTGCTCTGGGTTACCGTGAACGAGGTCCAGCGGCTCGAACGGCTGCCGACCTGGCGTGTGCTAAGCTGCGCGTTGCCGCGCTCGGACCGGGGTCGGCTGGCACTCGTGCAACCATGTTTCACGTGAAACCGCGCGTCGTCGCCGTGGCCAACCAGAAGGGTGGCGTGGGCAAGACCACGACCACGATCAGCCTCGGCGCCACCCTCGCCGCGTACGAGCAACCGACCCTCCTGATCGACCTCGACCCCCAGGCCAACTGCACCGCCGGCCTGGGCATCGACCCGGGCGCCGACGATCCGACGAGCTACCAGCTTCTCAGCGGCGCAGCCGCGATCGACGACGCCCGCCGGGCCACCGACTTCCCTCACCTGTCCATCGTCCCGGCGACCAACGACCTCGTCGGCGCCGAGGTCGAGCTGGTCGGCATGGTCGGCCGCGAGTTCCGCCTCCGGGACGCCCTGCGCGACCTCATCGGGCCGCGGTACGTGCTCGTCGACTGCCCGCCATCCCTCGGCCTGCTGACGGTCAACGCCCTGGCGGCCGCGGACGGCCTGATCGTGCCCATCCAGTGCGAGTACTTCGCCCTCGAGGGGGTGTCCGACCTCATGCGGACGGTCGAGCAGGTGCGCCGCTTCCTCAACCCACAGCTTGCGGTCGACGGCATCCTCCTGACCATGTACGACGAGCGCACCAACCTCGCACAGCAGGTCGCGGCCGAGGTCCGGCAGTTCTTCGGCGCCATGGTCTTCGACGTGGTGGTGCCGCGCAACGTCCGGCTGGCCGAGGCGCCGTCGTTCGGCCGCCCGATCCACGCCTACGACCTGCGCAGCCGGGGCGCCCAGGCCTACCTCCACCTTGGCCGCGAGTACCTCACCCGGATGGAGGCCGCCGGTGGCTCCTAAGCAGGCGCTCGGACGCGGCCTGAAGGCCCTCCTGCCCGAGGCGCCGAGGGCCCGGGCCGGCCTCCTCGAGATCCCGGTCGGCCGGGTCCGGCCGAGCCCACAGCAGCCGCGGCAGCGATTCGACGACGACGCCCTGGCCGAGCTCGCCGCCTCGATCGCCGAGCACGGCGTGCTGCAACCGCTGCTGGTCAGCGACAACGGCAGCGGCGGCTACCTGCTGATCGCCGGTGAGCGCCGCTGGCGAGCCGCCCGCCTGGCCGGCCTGGCGACCGTGCCGGCGGTCATCCGCGAACGTCTCGACGATCTCGCTCAGCTCGAGCTCGCGCTCGTCGAGAACCTCCAGCGGCGCGACCTCACGCCGCTCGAGGAGGCACGGGCCTACGAGCAGCTGCGGGTCGAGGGTGGCCTGTCCCAGGCCGAGATCGCCGCCCGGGTCGGCTTGGACCGCAGCACGGTGGCCAACGCGCTGCGCCTGCTCAAGCTGCCTGGCGAGATCCAGAGCCTGGTCGAGGAAGGGCGGCTCAGTGCCGGCCACGCGCGCGCCCTGCTCGCCTTTCCGGAGGACGCCAGCCGGCTCGGCTGGGCCGAGCGGGCGGTGGCCGAAGGGCTGTCCGTGCGCGCGCTGGAGAGCGCCGCCTCGGCCGAGCCGGAGGCCGCCCGGCGGTCGCGCCGGCCGCGCGCGACCGCGGCGAAGGATCCCAACCTGGCCGCCGCCGAGGATCGGCTCGCCCGGCGGATCGGCGCCCGGGTCGAGATCCGGTCGCGCCAGACGGGCGGCACCATCGTCATCCGCTGTGACACGGCGGACGAGCTTCTGCGGGTCTTCGACCTGCTCGTCAAGGGGGTGTGATGGCCCGTGCAAGCGAGGCGCTGAACGGATTCGTCGACGCCGGCTGTGTGATTCGCGGCGAGCTCGAGTTCAAGGACTCGTTCCGACTCGACGGCAGGGTGGAGGGCAAGGTGAGGTCGTCATCGGAGCTCGTCATCGGCGAACGGGGCGTGGTCGAGGGCGAGATCGAGGTCGCCCGGGCTCTGATCGGCGGCGAGGTCCGTGGCTCGCTGCGGGCGACCGGCCAGGTGGTGCTTCACGCCACCGCCCGGGTGTGGGCTGACATCCACACGCCGGCGCTGGTCATGGAGGAGGGCGCCTTCCTCGAGGGCCGGGTGGCGATGGACGCCGCACCGGGCCCCCAGGAGGCGCGTGAAAAAAGGGACAAGGCTTGACCCGCCTCGTCTGCTTTGCTAGCTTGAGCCGCCCTGCACGTCACGCGGGAGCGGCGGATCCCAGGAGCGGCGGATGAACCCCCCGAACCTCTCACTCCTGCTCATCATGGTCTGTTTCTGGGTGACCTTCTGGCTCATCCGGAGGTTCCTGATCGCCCCGGTCGGGAGGGTGCTCGACGAGCGCCACGGCCGGATCGACGGCGCCGACGCGGAATGGACCGCCAAGCAGCACGCCGTCACGGCGGCGGCGGCCCGCATCGAGGCAGAGCTCGATTCGGCGGCCCGTGAGGCCGGACGGGTGCGCGGCGAGCACCGACAGCAGGCCCAGGCCCGCCGGCAGCAGGCCCTCGACAGCGCCCGCGCAACCGCCGAAGGTCGCCTTCGGGACGCTCTCGCCGCCCTCGACGAGGACGTGCGCGGCGCCCGTGGCGAGCTCGACCGGCGGGCTGCCGAGCTGTCCCGCATGTTCGCCGCCCAGCTCCTCGGAAGAGAGGTGAAGCCGTGAGGCCAGCCGTCACCTGGGCGGTCGTGTTCGCGGTCGCCATCGGATTCGCACTGCTCGTCGACCACGGCAAGAGCCACCTCGGCGTGCCCGACTGGTTCTGGCTCGCCCTCAACCTGACGGTCGTCCTCTGGGTGCTCGCCCGCTTCGTCGGCCGGCCGATGGCCCAGTTTCTCGACACCCGGCGCGGCCAGATCCAGCAGCAGTTGACCGCCGCCGAGGAGAAGCTCGCCGAGGCCGAGCGAATCCGAGTCGAGGTGGTCGAGCGCCTGGCCAGGGTCGAGGAGGAGGTCACCGCGCTGAAGAGCCGATCCGAGCGCGAGGGTCTCGCCGAGGCCGAGTCGATTCTCGCCCAGGCGCGGCTCGACGAGGAGCGCTTCCTTCGTCGGGTCGAGGACGAGATCGCGCGCCGCCGGGCGGAGGCCCGCGAGGAGCTCGCCCGCAGCACCGCCGAGCTGACTGCCCGCCTGACGAGGGAGCTGCTGTCCCGCGAGATGACCGCCGCCGATCGCGCCCGGGTCTTCGAGCACAGCCTCGAGGCCCTGCGGGCCTTACAGGAGAAGGCGTGATGTCGCGATTCAGGGCCCGACCCTATGCCCGGGCACTCCACGAGGTGGTGCTGGCCGACCACCCCGGCCGCGCCGAAGCGGTCATCACCGAGCTCGAGGCGCTCGCCGAGGCGCTGGCGGTGGTCCCCGAGCTGCTGAGAGTCCTGGTGACCCCGCTCGTCCCGAGCCCCGCCAAGACCGAGATCCTCGACAAGGTGCTCGATGCCCTCAATGTCGAGGAACCGACCCGGCGCTTCGCCCACGTCGTGCAGCAGCACTACCGGATGGAGCACATGGCAGGGATCGCAGAGACCTTCCGCGCCGAGGTCGACCGGACCCTCGGCCGGACGCGGGCGCGGGTCGAGACCGCCACCGCCCTGGCCGGCGACGACCGCGGCGCCCTGGAAGAGACCATGGCCCGAATCACCGGCAGTGCCGTGATCGCCGATTACGCCGAGAACCCGGCGCTCCTGGCCGGCTTCCGCGTCCAGGTAGGGTCGAAGGTATTCGACGGCTCGCTGGTCACCCAGATCGACCGGCTCAGCCGCGCAACGCTCACCACACAGGGGTAGGTCATGCAGATCAAAGCCGCCGAAATCGCGGACATCATCCGACGCCAGATCGAAGGCCACGAAACCACGATCGACATGTCCGAGGTCGGGACCGTCATCTCCGTGGGCGACGGCATCGCCCGGGTCTACGGCCTCGACGGCGTGATGTCGGGCGAGCTGCTCGCGCTGCCGCACGACGTCTACGGTCTCGCCCTCAACCTCGAGGACGACAACGTCGGCTGCGTGCTGATGGGCGAGGTCCATCTGATCGCCGAAGGCGACCAGGTCAAGCGGACCAAGCGCATCCTCGACATTCCGGTCGGTCCTGCGGTGGTCGGTCGGGTGATTGACCCCCTCGGTCGGCCGCTTGACGGCAAGGGGCCGATTGCGACCAGCGAGCGCTACCCGCTCGAGCGCATCGCCCCCGGCGTGGTCGACCGCCAGCCGGTGA
>CAZKKP010000343.1:0-285 GCA_964553295.1 uncultured Thermoanaerobaculia bacterium
GCTCGCGCAGAGCCGGATGCCGGTGCTCGTCACCGGCGCCTCGGGCACCGGAAAGGAGCTGGTCGCCCACGCCCTGCACTCGCTCTCGCCGTGGTCGGTCGGGCCCTTCGTGGTGGTCAACTGCCCCGCCCTGCCCGGCTCGCTGGTCGAGGTCGAGCTGTTCGGCGTCGAGGCCGGGGTGGCCACCGAGGTCCGGGCCCGCCCGGGTCGACTGGAGGCCGCCGACGGCGGCCGCTGGGCGACTCGCTGCCGCGTCAGTCCCTGGCCGACGATGCCTTTTCCCGC
>CAZKKP010000343.1:295-4769 GCA_964553295.1 uncultured Thermoanaerobaculia bacterium
GTTCCTCGACGAGGTCGGCGATCTCGCCCCCGCGGCCCAGGCCAAGCTGCTGCGCTTCCTCGAGGACGGCTCGCTCGAGCGGGTCGGCGGCCGCCAGGTGCTCAAGGTGACGGCACGGATCGTCGCCGCCACCAACCGCGACCTCGAGACCGAGATCGCCGCCGGCCGCTTCCGCCCGGACCTCTTCTACCGGCTGGCGGCGCTGAGGCTCGCCCTGCCGACCCTCGCCGAGCGGCCCGAGGACCTGCTGCCACTGGCCGAGCACTTCCTCAGCGCGGCCTCCGGCGGCCGGCTCAAGCTCGCGCCCTCGGCGAAGACCGCCCTCGCCTGCCACTCCTTCCCGGGCAACGTCCGCGAGCTGAAGTCGCTCGTCGAGCGCGCCGCACTGCTCACCGACGGCCCCCTGGTCGAAGCCGCCGACCTCGAGATGCCGAGGAGCGACCCCTCCCCTGCCGCCAACGGCCCCTCGGCCACCGCCCTGCTCGAGCGCCTGATTGCCGGCGAGGCGGACTTCTGGGACGAGGTCTGGCGGCCCTTCCAGCGCCGCGAGCTGCCGCGGGTGACGGTGCGGGCCCTGGTCGCCGCCGGCCTCGAGCGCTCGGGCGGCTCGGTGCGCCGCCTCGCCGACCTTCTCCACACCCCCGACCGCTACCGCAAGCTCCTCGACTTCCTGCGCAACAACGACCTCCTCCCCTGAGTCCCCTCGAACGACCGCGTCCCACCCCAGCGCTGGCCGTGCCCGCAGGGAAACCGCCTGAAGCTGAACCACAGAGACACAGAGACACAGAGGAGCGGCACGAACTCCGCGGCGGCGTGCCACGAGATTCTCCACTCGCCATCAAAGAGCTCCTCAAATTACCTATTTCAATTGGTTTTGCATGGTGCTTCGGGATGCGCGTCGCACCTCTGTGTCTCTGTGCCTCTGTGGTTCAACCTCATGAGTTCGGGATGCGGGCATGGCCCGCGCTGGGTCACCGTGCCTCTGTGGTGAAGAGGACGGTGATCGGGTTGCGCGTGTGCGCGCGCTCCTGGCTGGTGGAGGGGACGGCCGGCGAGCTGGTACGCTGCCGGCGACTGGTATGAGCGCCGTCGGCACGATCTTCAACGTCCAGCGATTCTCGATCCACGACGGGCCGGGAATCCGGACCACCGTGTTCCTCAAGGGCTGCCCGCTGCGCTGCCCGTGGTGCCACAACCCCGAGAGCCTCGGCGCCGAGCCAACCGTCGCCTGGAACGAGGGCCGCTGTCTGGGCTGCGGCGGCTGCGTCGAGGCGTGCCCACGACCCGGAGGCCCGCTCGCCGCCGGCGAGGTTCTGGGTAGCTCGGGCTGCGCCGCCTGCGGCGCCTGCACCGCCGCCTGCCCGACCGGCGCCCGGGCGGTGCTCGGCGAGGGCCGCTCGGTCGCGGAGGTGCTGGCCGTCGCGCTCCGCGACCGGGTGTTCTTCGAGACCTCCCAGGGCGGTGTCACGCTTTCAGGTGGCGAGCCGCTGGCCCAGCCGGAGTTCACTCTCGAGCTCCTCGCGGCGCTGCGGCGCGAGGGCATTCACACCGCCCTCGACACCTGCGGCTGGGTCTCCCGCGAGATCGCGCTGGCGGCCGCACAGCACACCGACCTCGTACTCTTCGACCTCAAGCACACGGATCCGGAGACCCACCGCCGGCTGACCGGGGTCGAGCTCGAGCCGATCCTCGAGCGGCTCGTCGACCTGGCGGCAACCGACATCGAGATCTGGCTGAGAGTGCCCCTGGTGGCCGGGCTCACGGACGACCTCGAGCACCTCTCCCGGGTCGGCGACCTGGCCGCCGGCCTGCCCGCCGTGCGCCGAGTCTGTCTGCTACCCTACCATCCCCTGGGCCAAGACAAGCGCTCCCGGCTCGGCAGGAATCAGGCCGAGGCCCGCTTCTCGGCCCCCGACCCCGACCGCTTGAAGAACCTCGCTGCGGCCGTCGAACGGCCCGGGCTCCCGGTGACCCTCGGAGGATGACGCCATGAACGACCGCACCCGCCGCCTGCGCCAGGCGAGCCTCGAGGCCGAGCCGTCCATCTCGAGCGAGCGCGCCGAGATCCTCACCGAGTTCTACCGGGAGAGTCTGGGACGCTGGTCTGCGCCGGTGCTCCGCGGCCGTGCCTTTCTCGAGCTCTGCGAGCGCCGCACCCTGTGGCTCGGCGACGACGAACTGATCGTCGGCGAACGGGGGCCCGCGCCCAAGGCGGTGCCCACCTACCCCGAGCTCACCTGCCACTCCCTGGAGGACCTCGACATCCTCGACTCGCGGCCGAAGACCTCCTACCGCGTCCCGGCGGCCTGCCGCGAGGCCTACGAGCGCACGGTGATCCCCTTCTGGCGCGGCCGCTCGCTGCGCGACCGGATGTTCCGGATCCTCCCCGAGGACTGGAAGTCGGCCTATGACGCCGGCCTCTACACCGAGTTCATGGAGCAGCGCGCCCCGGGCCACACCGTGCTCGACGACACGGTGTACTCCGAGGGGCTCGACGACCGCCGGCGTAGGATCTCCGCCGCCCGGGCGGCGGTCGACCCCCTCACAACAACCGACGCCTACGAGCGCCTCGAGCAGCTCGAGGGCATGGACCTGGCTTGTCGGGCGGTGATCCGCCTCGCCGAGCGCCACGCCGAGCTCGCCGAGGAGCGCGCGGCCGCCACGGAGGACCCGCAGCGCCGGGCCGAGCTCGAGCGCATCGCCGAGGTCTGTCGCCGGGTGCCCGCCGAGGCGCCGCGCGATTTTCACGAGGCGCTGCAGGCCTACTGGTTCTGCCACGTCGGCGTGATCTCCGAGCTCAACGGTTGGGACGCCATGAGCCCCGGCCACCTCGACCAGCACCTGTGGCCCTTCTACCGACGGGGGCTGGCCGACGGCAGCTTGACCCGAGAGTCGGCGCGCGAGCTTCTCGAGTGCTTCTTCGTCAAGTTCAACAACCACCCGGCGCCGCCCAAGGTGGGCGTGACCGCCGAGGAGAGCGGCACCTACACCGACTTCGCCAACCTCAACCTCGCGGGCCTGAGGCCCGACGGCTCGGACGGTTCCGGCGAGCTCACCCACCTGCTGCTCGAGGTCATCGAGGAGATGCACCTGCTGCAGCCCAGCTCGAACCTCCAGCTCGCAGCGGTGACCCCGGACGCGGTGCTCCACCACACCCTCGGGGTGCTGCGCCACGGCTACGGCTTCCCCTCGATCTTCAACGCCGACGCGGTGGTGCTGGAGCAGCTCCGCCAGGGCAAGACGATCGAGGACGCCCGCGCCGGCGGCTGCTCGGGCTGCGTCGAGGTTGGCGCCTTCGGCCGCGAGGCCTACATCCTGACCGGCTACCTCAACCTGCCCAAGATCCTCGAGCTGGCCCTGCACGACGGCGTCGACCCGCGCACCGGACGGCGCCTCGGCCCCGTCACCGGCGACCCGGCGGCCTTCGCCGGGATCGACGACGTGCTGGACGCCTTCGACGTCCAGCTCCGCCACGTCGTCGACCTCAAGATCCGCGGCAACCAGCTCATCGCCGGGCTCTACGCCGAGGAGATGCCGGCGCCCTTCCTGTCCGTGCTCATCGCCGACTGCATCGAGAACGCGCGCGACTACAACGCCGGCGGCGCCCGCTACAACAACACCTTCATCCAGGCGGTGGGCATCGGCACCCTGACCGACAGCCTGGCGGCGATCGCGAAGCTGGTGTTCGAGGATGGCGCCGTGGCCCTCGCCGAGCTGCTGGCGGCCGCCGACCGCGACTTCGCGGGCGCCGAACCGCTGCGCCAGCGGCTGGTGCACCGCATGCCCAAGTACGGCAACGACGACGACGCGGCCGACGACCTCATGCGCCGCGCCTTCGACCTCGCCTTCCGGGCGATCGACGGCCGGCCGACCGCGGTCGGCGGGACCTACCGGCTCGAGATGCTGCCGACCACGAGCCACGTCTACTTCGGCTCGGTGTGCGGCGCCTCGGCCGACGGCCGCCGCGCCGGCCAGCCCCTGTCCGAGGGCATCTCGCCGGTCCAGGGCGCCGACCGGCAAGGGCCCACCGCGGTCTTCCGGTCGGCCGCCAAGATGGACCACGTCAAGACCGGCGGCACCCTGCTCAACCTCAAGCTCACCCCGGCCCTGCTCGCCGACGACGTTGCCGTCGCCCGGGTCGCCCAGATGATCCGCGGCTACTTCCGTCTGAACGGCCACCACGTCCAGCTCAACGTCGTCACCGCCGACACCCTGCGCGCCGCCCAGGCCGACCCCGACGCCCACCGCGGCCTGATCGTCCGCGTCGCCGGCTACTCCGACTACTTCTGCGACCTGTCAGCGGCCCTGCAGGAGGAGATCATCGCGAGGACCGAGCACGTCGCACTGTGACGGCAGGAGCCATCCGATGCGCTGCGCGAATCGGAGAAGTGGGGCGCTCGGTGCTCGCCTCGGGCTCCCCGAGGAATCAGGCTTGACATTGGATTGCGCCTGATACGTGATTCGAGTATGAGCG
>CAZKKP010000344.1:0-4761 GCA_964553295.1 uncultured Thermoanaerobaculia bacterium
GGCCCGGGCGACGCGGTGGTCGAGATCTGGAACCTCGTGTTCATGCAGTTCGAGCGCGACTCCGGGGGCACGCTGCACCCGCTGCCGCGGCCGTCGATCGACACCGGCGCCGGTCTGGAGCGGCTCACCGCGGTGCTCCAGGGGGTCGAGACCAACTACGACACCGACCTCTTCGTCCCCGTGCTCGCGCGAATCGGGGAGCTCGTGGCGCGCCCCTACGACCCTCAGGACGAGCTCGCGCCCGCCTACCGGGTGATCGCGGACCACATTCGGGCGACCGTCTTCCTGATGACCGACGGCGTGGTGCCGTCGAACGAGGGACGGGGGTACGTGCTGCGGCGGATCATCCGGCGCGCCCTGCGCTACGGACGCAAGCTCGGGCTCGACGGCGCCTTCCTGCACACCCTGGCGCCGGTCGTCGCGGCCGAGATGGGTCCGGTGTACCCGGAGCTGGTCGAACGCCTGGGTGCGGTCGCCACCCAGCTCGAGCAGGAGGAGCAGCGGTTCGCGCGGACCCTGAACAGCGGCACCGACGTCGCCCAGCGCGAGCTCGAGCGACTCAAGCGAGCGGGCTCGGCCGCCGTGCCGGGGCGCACCGCCTTCGACCTGTACCAGACCCACGGCATCCCGGTCGAGCTGCTCGAGGAGTTCGCCCAGGAGGAGGGCCTCGAGCTCGACCGTGCGGGCTTCGACGAGGCCCTCGAGGAGGAGCGGCAGCGCGGCCAGGCGTCGTGGAGGGGAGACCTCCAGACGCGCTTCCGAGCCGAGTACGAAACCCTGTCCGAGAACGGCGTGGTCTCCCACTTCATCGGCTACGAGCATCTCGAGGTGCCCTCGGAGGTCATCGCCCTGCTCGGCGAGCACGGCGAGGTGCCGGTCCTCGAGGCCGGGCACCGCGGCGAGGTGGTCCTCGAGGAGACGCCGTTCTACCCCGAGAGCGGCGGCCAGGCAGGCGACACCGGCGAGCTTCTCTGGGCCGGCGGCCGCGCCCGCGTGACCGACGCCCGCAAGCCTCTCGAAGGGCTCATCGTGCACCGGGTCGAGGTGCTCGAGGGCGCCCTGAGGGTCGGGCGTGAGGTGGTCGCGCGGGTGACCGAGGGGCTGCGCTTCGACACCCAGCGCAATCACACCGCGACCCACCTGCTCCACGCCGCGCTGCGCGCGGTGCTCGGCGAGGCGACCCAGCAGGCGGGGTCGCTCGTCGAGCCCGACCGGCTGCGTTTCGACTTCTCCTGGGGGAGGCCCGTGGGTCTCGCGGAGCTGCACGAGATCGAAAGGCGGGTCAACGCCGAGATCCTGCGCAATCAGACGGTGTCGAAGCAGTTCATGCGCCTCGACGTGGCGCGGGAGCTCGGCGCCATGGCCCTGTTCGGCGAGAAGTACGGCGACACCGTCCGGGTCGTCTCGATCGGCGACGGCGCCGTTTCTCGCGAGCTGTGCGGCGGCTGTCACGTCCAGCGAACCGGAGACATCGGCAGCTTCGCGATCGTCTCGGAGCGCGGCATCGCCGCCGGGGTGCGGCGCATCGAGGCGGTGACAGGGAACGGCGCCGTGCGCCAGCAGCAGGACCGGACGCGCCTCGCCAGCGAGCTCGCCGGTCGCTATCAGACGTCCTTCGAGCAGCTGCCGGCGCTGCTCGAGAAGCGCGAGCAGCGCCTGGCCGAGCTCGAGGAAGAGGTGCGCGCCCTCAAGCATCGACTGGCGTCCGGCGGCGTCGGCGGCGACGAGGTGCGGGTCGAGGTCGACGGCTTCACCGTCCTGGCGCGGCGGGTGCCGGAGATGGCGCCGTCGGACCTGCGCAACCTCGCCGACACCCTGCGCCAGAAGCTGGGCTCCGGGGTGGTGCTGCTCGGCATGGAGTCGGGCGGCAAGGCGACGTTGCTCGCCGCGGTCACCGACGACGTCGTCGATCGGGTCCACGCCGGCAACCTGGTGCGCGAGCTCGCGGCGATCGTCGGAGGTCGAGGCGGCGGCAAGCCGAACCTCGCCCAGGCCGGCGGCCCGAACGTGGCGCGCCTTGACGAGGCGCTGGCCGCCGCCGCGGACGCCGTCGTGCGGCTGCGGGCCTGACGGCGGGCCGGCGGTGAACGGTGCCGAGACCGATGTGCGCCGGGGCGTGGGCGAGCTGAGCCCGCGACGGCGCTTCGCGGCGGTCGCCCTCGCGGTGGCCGCACTGTACGCCGTGATCGCGGCTCTCGGGCCGTACGGCGTCGTCCCGGTCCCGGTCTGGCCCGAGGTCGCCCAGCAGCTGCTGCAGGCCAGGGCCTGGCTCGGTGAGGACATCTTCGTCGTCGACGACGACCGGATCGAGCTGATCCGGATCTCTCCGCGGCTCGACGTCACCCCGTACGTGGCCCAGCGGGTGGTTCGCGACCCTCGCGAGGACTCGGTCCTCGCCAACCTCGCCTGCGCGGTCCGGATCGGTCCGGAGCGGGGCGACCTGATGCCGCTGCAGGAGGCGCACACCCTCGGGCTGGTTACCGGCGAGCTCTTGAAGGAGCGCGTCGAGTGCCATGTCGGCTTCCCACCAGGGCCGGCCGCGCTGCTGCTGCCGCTGCGCGCAGTGGCCGGGGGCGTGATCCCGGTGCAGCTCCTGGCGGCCCTCCTCGGCGGGCTCGCGGTGGCGTGCATGGACCGGCTGTTCGGGTTCGTCGTCGCCGGGGAGCTCGGGCCCCCGGCGGCCTCGACGGCAGCTTCGTCGCGGACGGAGCTCACCCTCCTCGCGGCGTTCGGCACCCTCTGGGTGTGGGCGGCCCCGCAGGCCTCGACCTGGCTCTTCTCCCAGACCGTGGCGACCTCGGCCCTGGCCGCCGCCGTGCTGCTGGCGGCGGTGGGCAGGCCGTGGGCCTCGGGCTTCGCCCTGGCCCTGGCCGTCGCCAGCCGACCGCCGATACTGCTCGCGCTGCCGCTGCTGATCGTCCTGCTCGGCCGCCGGGCGGCCGCGACGAGCACCCGATTGCCGGCCCGCGCCGTCGCCTTCCGCCTCGCCGGGCTGCTGAGCCCGACCCTTGCGGCCCTGGCGGTCATGGGTCTGCTCAACTGGCTTCGCTTCGGCTCGCCGGCCGACTTCGGCTACCGGCACATGCTGACACCCCCCGTGCTGCTCGAGCGCATGCTCGCCCACGGCCAGCTCAGCGCCGCCTTCCTCGCCGAGAACCTCCGCCATCTCCTGGTCGAACCGCCGCGGCGCCTGGGCACGTTTCCCTTCCTGGTCAGCGACCCGTGGGGAATGGGCATCCTGTTCGTCACGCCGGCGGTGCTCGTCGCCCTCCTCGCGGTCGGACGCGCCTCCGGGGCGCCCGGGCTGCGAGCTTCGGCGTGGCTGTCCACGATCGCCATCACGATCCCGGCGGCGCTCTACTTCAACACCGGCTGGGTCCAGTGGGGCGGCCGCTTCCTCCTCGACTCCTGGCCGATCTGGTTGCTGCTGGTCGCCTGGGGTTGGGGGCGCGCGCCGCGCCCCCTCCGTCTGGTGCTGCTCGTGCTCTCGATCTCGTCCAACCTCTGGGGCGCGCTGCTGACAACCTTCGGGGTCTGGCCCGCCTGCTGCAGCTGACCCTGGAAGGCAACGGGGACGTGCTCAGGTTGTCAGATGGACAGGAGGGTGACCGGATGAGCGAACCGAAGATCGCCGATCGTCGTCCGATGGTGCTCGAGCTCGAGCCCGGGACCTACTGGTGGTGTGCCTGCGGCCTGTCGGCCTCGCAGCCCTTCTGCGACGGCGCCCACCAGGGGACCGGCCTGGCGCCGGTGAAGCTGGACATCGCCGCGCCGTGCCGCAAGGCGATGTGCCTGTGCAAGCACACCGCCGACCAGCCGTTCTGCGACGGGTCGCACAACCGGCTCTGAGTCAGCTCCGGCAGTCGGCGGGGCTCCCGCACCCCCTTCCGCTACAATGCCGGGACGACTCGAGGAGGGCGCATGAAGCCGATCGCAATCGGGTGTCTGGTGGTGGTTCTGCTGGCGGGCGTCGTGGCCGCGCTGGCGGTGGCGGGCAGCTACAACCGTCTGGTGGGCCTCGAGGAGAGCGTCACCAGTGCCTGGGCGCAGGTGGAGAACACCTACCAGCGGCGTGCCGACCTGATCCCGAACCTGGTGGAGACCGTCAAGGGAGCTCGCGACTTCGAGCAGGACACCCTGACCGCGGTGGTGAACGCCCGCGCCCGGGTCGGCGAGGTGCGTCTCGGAGGCGTGCCGGACGCTGCCGAGATGGTCGAGTTCCAGGCCGCCCAGGGCGAGCTGACGAGCGCGCTGTCGCGATTGCTGATGGTGGTCGAGAGCTACCCCGAGCTGCGGGCGACCGAGGCCTTCCGCGACCTCCAGGTCCAGCTCGAGGGCACCGAGAACCGGATCACGGTCGAGCGGCGGCGCTTCAACGAGGCGGCCCGGTCGTTCAACACCGCCCGTCGGTCCTTTCCCACCAACCTGATCGCCAACCTCTTCGGCTTCGAGGAGAAGGCATACTTCGAAGCGGCGCCCGGCGCCGAGCGGCCGCCGACGGTGGACTTCTCCGGCTGATGGCACGGCTGGAGACCCTGCTCGGCGAGGAGCAGCGGCGTGAGATCGCGGCGGCGGTGGCCGCGGCCGAGCTGCGCACCGGCGGCGAGATCGTGCCCTACCTGGTGGAGGCCTGCGACGACTACGACGAGGCCTGCTGGAAGGCGGCCGCCTTCGGCGCCGTCGCCGGCGCCCTCCTGGCGGCAATCGGCTGGTGGCTCGGCGGTTACTGGCGGGGCGGCGCGCCCTTCTGGATCGGGCTGC
>CAZKKP010000345.1:0-4760 GCA_964553295.1 uncultured Thermoanaerobaculia bacterium
CGACGGGGGCTGGGGCGCCGGCTGGGACGGCTCCGAAGGGGCTGCCTCCTGACCCTGACCCCTGACCCCCGACCCCTGCCCCGCGGCCCTCCTTGCACCGAGTATCGCCCTTGCCACGTGGTCGTCGACGTGCTCATCGAGAATGATTCGCGAATGTGTCACGAAAAATCTCGAAAATGGGTTTGACAGCCACCCCTCCTCTGACGCTATGTTCAGGATCGCAACGGTGAGAGCGCTCTCCTCCGAAATCACACGACGGAGGTCACACATGCGATCCTGGATGCTGGGGTGGTGTACGCTCGTGCTGATGCTGTCCACTGTGACGACGGCAGGCGCCGGAGTGGTGCTGGAGGGCTCGCCTGAGCTGACGGGTGCGACCAGGGTGCTGGCCTGGGTCCAGGGACCTGACCTCGGGCTGGCGGACGCTCGCACCGGTGCGCCGGTCGAGGTCCCGGACCTGGCGGAACGGGCTGCGTCGGCCGGCGGCCGGCTCCTCTGGGTGGTGGAGTCGGACATCGTCGACGAGCTCGGGATGCGGCACGTGATCCTGCGCCAGCGGTTCCGGCCGGCGCCGGGGTCGGTGGTTCTGCCAGGAGGGCTGATGCACGAGGGCGTACCGCTGCACGGTGCGGTCGTGGGACTCCACTACGACCCCGAGGGCAGCATCAAGGTCGTCGGCGCCTCGATGTTCGAGGATGCTGATGCGATCGGCGGGTTGGCGCTGTTGACGGCAGACCACGCCTACGCCATGGCGGCGTGGGGGCTGACCGATCGTGACGGCCTCGCGATCAACCCTCTCGGCCTGCTGTCCCCCCAGGCCGCGGCGGGGATCCGGCGAGATGCCCGGCTCGAGCTGTTCTCCCGCGGGGACGGGCGGAGCTTCGACTTCGTGTGGACGGTGCCGGTGGTTGGCGTGGACGGCAGGGCCTACTCGACCAGGGTGCACGGCGCAACCGGCGAGCTTCTGGTGACCTGGGAGGGGGCCCTCCCCTGGAGCGGGTCGGACGCGGCCGGATTGGAGGGGATCTCCGGCTGGACACGCGACACGGTGGTCGGTCCGTCGTGCTACCCGACGCCGATCCCGTCGGCGGTGACCGCTACGGCCCGCCGGCAGAGGGACGGGGCGCCGAGGTCCGTCAACCCCGGCGAACTTGACGTGAGCGTGTCGCCGGTGCTCTCCGCGTGGTATGGCCAGGGCGTGACCCATCAGGCGATGACCGCGGCTGGCGGGTCGTTCCCGGAGATTCGGGTGTACTCCGGGTGGTGGTCACACTATAACGAGGTCCAGTGTACGCTGCCCGAGGGAGGGATCATTCGCGACCTTCGGCTGGTACCCCTGAAGACTGAGGGGGGTTCGCCGGTCTTCGAGGACCTCCGCAACGTCGACGACGACGTCGACATCGCAGGGCGGGCCGCCGGCGACGCCCTCTACCATGCTCGGCGGGCGCTCGCGGTGTTGGCCGAGCTGGGGTGGGCCGGCTTCGCCAGCCTCGACGTCGTGGTGAACTCCTGGTATTTCCAGGACGGAGCCGGCTTCGTGCCGGCTCCCGCCAGCTATCAAAGCACGAAGCACAACACCGATCGCGACGGAATCCACTTCTACCACCATTCCGCAGATGAGGCGGCCACATGGGAGCCAGCGTTCGCCACCCCGACTCGGCTCATGTACTCCGCCGCTCAGGACGTCGTCGCCCACGAGATCGGCCACGGGGTTGTGCTCCACCTGGGCACCGGTTGGGTTCGAGCCCTGGGCGACGGGTTCACCTGGGGCGACGTGATGCACGAGGGCTGGGCCGACGTCATCGGCCTGATCGTCGAGTGGGCGACCCAGCCCCACACGGTGCACGCCGGGATGAGCCTCGGCCTGCCCGAGACCGCCGACTGGTTTGCCGGCGAGGACACGATCCTGGCAGGGCCCGACGCCTCTGACCGGCGATGGGACGACTACGACGACGGACCGGGGGTGGGCTACTCGCTCCACGCGAATGACAACCCGGGACCGCAACTGCCGAACGAGCTGGAGGAGAACCCATATTACACCTCAAACCGCCTCGCTCTCGCCTTCCGGCTGTCGGTCACCGGCGGCAGGAACCCGGTGTGCAACCGGCTTGGAGTCACCAACTACTGGACCGGCTGTGAGAAGCAGGCCTACCAGCCGACCTTCTGCACCGAGCAGCCGTGGTACTGCCCCGAGGGGTCGTACTTCAGCGTCGCGGGCATCTCCAACCCCGAGTTTCAGGTTGGCGACATGGGCCAGGCGTTCTTCAGGGCGTTGCGGGTCTACCACATGCACATGGACGACTGGGACTGGAACAGCGTCGCCGACATGGTCAAGGTCGCGGCGCACGACCTCTTCCGCAGCGTGTACGTTCCCGGTACATGGCCGCCCCAGCAGTGTGACGACGCCTTCGCCCATCAGATCGCGGTGGCGGGGGCATTCCACTCGGTCGGCTACGACGGCAGCGGCGGCTGGGTCTGCATGTGTGAGAGCCCGTGCAGCCCGCCGATCCCGCCGGTCGAGTGGTAGGAGGCGAGGATGCCGCGGCGGCCGGTGACGAACGTCGGCGCCGTGACCCTGGCCGCCGCGGCGGCGCTGGCGGCAGGGCCGGTCTGGGCCGAGGCGCCCTCCCGGGAGCGGGTGGCGGACGGACCATACCTGACGCGGGAGGCGGGCTTCGGGACGGCGCGCTACAACGGCATTTGGAAGCTGAACCTGGAGTCCGGGGAGCTATCGCGAGTCCGTCCACTGGTCCTCTCATGGCAGTACCCATACCTCCTCGAGTCCTTCTTCAGGGGCGGCGAGGCCGCGCTGTCGGCACACGGGGACACCCTGTCCTATCGGACCTGGCCGGGGATCCTCGAGTTCGACCTGTACTCGAGGCGGCTCGTGAGACGACTGCCGAGTGTGACCCGCCCGGGCGACGTCGGGTGGATCCTGCTCGGGCCGACCCTGGCGACGGAGGATGGGGAGGCTCTCGGGATCGAGCCCGGGACCTACGGGTTTCCAATGTGTTTGCGACGGTTTCTCACGTGGCCGGGTCAGGGACAGCCGGACAACGGCCTCGACTGCGTTCCCCTGGAGCCCGAGTTCGCCCCGCAGGATGTCCCGTTCTTCACGACCTGGGCCTACCAGCCGGAACCGTGCTGTGAGGAGGGGATACGGGTGGAGGGGTCCCTTCCAGGGGTCGGCTGGGAGCTGTACTTCACGTCCGCCCACGTGCTTTCGCCGGACGGCGGCCGCCGGGGCTTCTGGAGGCCCACGGCGCGCGGCTACCAGTTCGTGAGGCCGCTACCCGGCGGCGGGATTGAGGTCGAGCCGATCCGCTCGTTTGACGGCGAGATCCTCGAGCTGGAGGACACCCAGGTGAGGACGCTGGTCTACCACGAGCCCAGCGGTCGCCTGGTCGGCAGCGTGTCCCACGTCCCCAGGAGCGGCGCCTTCCAGGGCCACTGGATCTTCTCCGCCGACCCCGAAACCGGGGAGATGCGGACGCTGGCCCATCTCGACCACGACAAGGAGGGCCGCCCCTTCATGTGGGCCTCGGTCGGGCGGCCGCCGCGGGAGCACGTGCAGACGGTGCCGATCGTCGGCGGCGGACGGGGAGCGCGGGGGACCGACTGGAGCACTGAGCTCTGGCTCTATAACCCGTCGTCCCGGCCACAGACGGCCCGACTGCGGCGGGTAACCCGACCCGACGAGGAACGAACTCTCGCCGTGCCGGCGCATGGCAGCCTCCGGGTGGCGGGCGCTCTGGCATGGCTGGGCGCCGGCGCCGCCGGCGACGGAGTGCGCCACGAGGCGGTCGTGGTGTCGTCGGAGTACCGCTGGGCCGAGCAGCTGGTGGTGCAGGGCCGGATCACGACCACCGACCCCGCGACTGGGGGGCGGTTCGGGCACGGGGTTCCGGCGGTCCCGGGGCGGTTCGGTCACTCGAACCACCTGGCCTGGGTCTACGGGGTGGACGAGGAGCTCGACCGGCTCTGGGTGCCGACGATCAACGCCGCGTACCTGGACCTGGACACCCTGGCGCCCGGGAGGTTTCGCGCCAATCTCGGCGTGGTCAACGACCTCGACGAGCCGGTGGAGATCGAGCCCTGGCGACGCCGGCCGCCGGGGACCATCCAGCGCCTGACCGTGCCAGCGCACGGGGTGGTACTGCGGCCGCTGCTCGAGCTGTTCTCTGCGGAGGTCGCCGCTGGCTACCCGCCGCGGATCGCCGTGGCGGGGGACCGCCCGGCGATCGTCTGGCTGTCGCTGGTGGACAACCTGACCGGCGACGCCACCTTCATCCCTTTCACCACCTACCAGCTCTTCACCGACGACCCCGACGACCGGCTGGTCATCCCGGCGGTGGCCAGAACGAGCGGGCGCAACGGCAGCACATGGCGCACCGATCTTCTCGGCGTCGCTGCTCACGACTACCCCTTCGACGGGATGCTCGCCGCTTACCGGCCCGAGGACCCGGCGGAGGATTGCGGGGGCGCGGCCCTCGGTGACGGCGTGATCGAGGCGTGGGTGCTGGGCGACATCGGAGGGCCTGTCGAACCGTGGGTGGCGGTTCTCGAGGCCCTGTACGACCGGCAGTTCACCATCCCGGAGGCCAGCTCGACGCTACGCACCGTCTACCGCGATGTCCTCCGCCTCTTCGAGCCGTGCGCCGACGAGGTCGCGACGAAGGGCGCTCTCGAGGTCGCGACCGCGAGCTGGACCGCGGGCTGGTCGCGGACGTACACGACGCGGCCGGATGGTGGGACCTATG
>CAZKKP010000346.1:0-2267 GCA_964553295.1 uncultured Thermoanaerobaculia bacterium
GCGCGGCAGATCCGGGTCTGCGAGCAGCGGTCGACCGAGGGCGACCACGTCCGCCATGCCGTCGTCGAGCACCCGCCGGATCCGTGCCGGGTCCCCGAGCCTGCCGGCCACCATGACCGGAATCGAGACCTGCCGCCGGACAGCCGCCGCCAGCCGCTCGTTGACCTCGCCGGGCAGCGCCATGTGCTGGTAGTACCAGGGAGGGCTGTCACAGGCCGAGCCGGAGACGACGTGGAGGCCGTCGACGCCCCATCGCTCGAGGCGTCTGGCGAGCTCCACGGCATCGGCAATCAGCAGACCGCCTTCGAGCTTCTCGTCTCCCGACAGGCGCGCGGTCACCGCCAGTGCCGGAGCGACCTGGTGCCGCACCGCCGCCACCAGCTCACGCACGAACCTCCAGCCGCCGCTGTCGCCCATGCCGTACTCGTCGTCCCGCCGGTTGGTCCACGGCGACATGAACTGGGCCGCCAGGTAGCCGAGCCCCAGCTGCAGCTCGACCCCGTCGAAGCCTGCCTCGGCGGCCCGGCGGGCAGCCTCGGCCCAGGCCCCGATCACCGCGGCGATCCGGTCCCCGGACATCGCCACCGGGGTGGCGCCGGTCGCCGGACAGCTCACCGCCGACGGGGCCTCCGGAGGGCTGCCGGTGGCCTTCGGGTTGGCGGCCCGGCCGGCGTGGTTGAGGTGGGCGAAGACCACCGCACCCGAGGTACGCACGGTCTCGACGAGGCGCCGCAAGCCGTCGACCACGGCGTCCTCATGAGCCCCGAGCTGGCGCGGGTGCTCGCGACCGAGAGGGTCGACGAAGAGCGGCTCGACGATCACCAGGCCCACTCCGCCGACCGCCCTGCGGCAGTAGTAGTCGACGTGGGCCGGTGTCACCCGGCCGTCGGTCCCGCCGAGGGCGGTCTTGACCGGCGCCAGTGCCAGCCGGTTGGGCAGCTCCACCGGTCCGATCGAGAGCGGGGTGAACGCGGTTTCCGTCATGACCACACCTCCTGGCGGAAGCTCTGCCACAGCCGGCGGATGTCGTCGGCGGCACGGCCGCCGTGCTCGACCACGGTGACGCCGGCGACCTGGGCTGCGGTCACCGCCGGGTCGTAGGCGATCCTGCCGACCAGCCTGGCGCCGCCCCGGACCGCCTCCTCCTCGAGGTGCGCCGCGCCTTCGGGATAGAGGTCCCACCGGTTGACGCACAGCGCCGTCGGCACCTTGAAGTGGCGCGCCAGCTCGAGCACCCGCGCCAGGTCGTGTCGACCCGAGGGGGTCGGCTCGCTGACCGCCAGCACCGCGGTGGCGCCGGTCAGGCAGGCGATGACCGGGCAGCCGATGCCGGGTGGTCCGTCGACCAGGATCAGCGGCCTCCCCTCCAGCTGTGCAGTCACCCTGGCGTGCTGCCGCACCAGGGCCACCAGCTTGCCCGAGCTCGAGCCTCCGGCTGCCAGCCGGGCGTGGACCATCGGCCCGCACCGGGTGCGCGACAGCATCCACTCCCCCGCCACCCGCTGCTCGAGGAGCACCGCATGCTCGGGACAGACGCGGGCGCAGACCCCGCAGCCCTCGCAGGCGAGGGGCTCGAGCACCGCCGGTCCGCCGTTCAGACAGTGGATCGCGTCGAATCGGCAGGCGACCGCGCACTCACCGCAGCCGCTGCACGCCGTCTCGTCCACCACCGCCCGGAAGCCCGAGGTGAACGGCGTGCGGCTGCGCACGTCAGGCGCCAGCACGAGGTGGAGGTCGGGGGCGTCGACGTCGCAGTCGGCCAGCACAGCGTCGCCCGCGAGCACCGCCAGCGAGGCGACCACGCTGGTCTTGCCGGTCCCGCCCTTGCCGCTGATCACCACCAGCTCGGTCATGCCCCCGCCTCCGGAGGCCGGACCGCGCGATAGAACCTCTCGCCGCCGCGCTGGTCGTGGCGAACCAGCTGCGCCCACTGCAGCCGGGCCAGCGCCTTCAGCACCTCGTTCTCCGGCGCCCCCAGCCCGACCGCCAGGTCGCGGAGGGTACACGGCCGGCGGCCGAGCAGCTCGAGGACCCGCGCGGCGCCGGCCGCCTGGTCGGCGCGGGCCGCCGAAGGAGCCCGTTCCGGGGCGACCACTGCCGGCGGCTCGAAGAGATGGCGCAGCCGGAGCAGCTTCGGCCGGGGCACCGGCAGCGCGAAGTCCTCCGCCGGCGGCCGGGTGACCGTGCCCAGGTCGACCCGCTCCGGGCCGATCCGGCGTGCCAGCCGGGCGATCGCTGACACCTCCTCGGGGATCCCGGTCACCCCG
>CAZKKP010000346.1:2277-4758 GCA_964553295.1 uncultured Thermoanaerobaculia bacterium
GCGACGAGCTGCGCCTCGCCGAGCAGCATGCCGGCGGCGGACCCCAGGAGCAGCACCTCGAGCCACAGCCGCCCGCGGTACGAGCGGGCGAAGGCCACCAGCCCCTCGAGCATCAGCTCGAAACCGATCGACGGGTGCGGCCGGTTGGCGTAGCGGAAGCTGGCGCTGTCGGCAGCATCCAGCGATGGCACCACGAGGTCCGCCTCGGCGAGGGCCTCGCAGACCTCCGGCAGCCACAGCAGCGAGCTGTTGGTCAGCACCGCAACGGGGACCCGCGTCCGTCTCTTCAGCCAGCGGATCAGCTCACCGATCCCCGAGTTGAGCGTCGGCTCGCCGGAGCCCGAAAGGGTGACGAAGTCCGGCTCGGTGGGCGCTGCCAGGGCCACGTCCAGCTCGCTCTTCACCTCCTCGATCGCGACCCACTCCCGGCGCTCCACGGTCTTGCACGTCGTCCGCCCGAGCTGGCAGTAGACGCAGTCATACGAGCAGGTCTTGAAGGGCACCAGGTCCACCCCGAGGGAGCGGCCCAGGCGGCGGGACGGCACCGGGCCGTAGACATGGCGCACCGCAGGGTTCGCGCGAGAATCGCTGCCGCCTGTCGCCTCCCTGCTCGGCGCCGAGTTGCTGAAGTCACTCCCGCGAAGACCATTACCCGACGAGAGTCGCTCAGCACCGGGCATCGCCGGGCACCTCCCGAGGGTGAACGTCTGGAACGTCTGACATCTCCTGAAGTCGCCGGTGCAGGCTCTCGAACCGGCTCGCCAACCCAGGCACGGCGACCACCGGCGCCCTTCCCCGGGCGTAGGCCTCGGCGACCCGGCGGTCGTCGGGGATCGAGAGCAGCAGTGGCACGCCATGCTTGCGGCACACCTCGGCCACCCGGTCGGCGCCGCTGCCGGCGCGGTTGACCACCACGCCGTGGGGGACGCCGAGCTCGCGCGCCGCCTCCATCGCCAGCGCGAGGTCGCTCAGGCCGAAGGGCGTCGGCTCGGTCACCAGCACCAGGAAGTCCGCCCGGCGAACCGCGGCGACGAAGGAGCACGAGGTCCCCGGCGGACAGTCGAGGATCGTCAGACCGACGTCCGCCGCGTGCTCCTTGACCGCCTCGATGACCGGCGGCGCCTTGGCCTCGCCGACGTCGAGCCGCCCCTGGACGAAGCCGATGCCGCCGTCAGCCGTGCCCCACTCGACCACCCCGACCTCGCGGCTCGTCTCGGTGATCGCGTCCGAGGGGCAGACCAGGCGGCAGCCGCCGCAGCCGTGGCAAAGCTCGGGAAACACCAGCGGCGGCCCTCCCATGCAGGCGAGCGCGTTGAACGCGCAGGCTGAGGAGCACAGGCCGCAGCCGTCGCAGCGCTCGGCGTCGACCAGCGGCAGCGGCACCCTCACCGGCGACCTTCCCGTGATCCGGGTCTCGAGGAACAGCCCGAGGTTGGGCGCTTCGACGTCGCAGTCGAGCAGGCGAACCGCACCGGGCGCGGTCAGGGCGAGACCGAGGGCGACCGTGGTCTTGCCGGTGCCCCCCTTGCCCGACGCGACCGCCACCCTCATGCCCAGTGCCCGCCGACGTCGGCCCCCTCCGACCGCTCGAGGGCGCCGGCCTTCAGGCTCGCCAGGGCGTCGGCTACGGTGCCTTCGGCGCCGGTGAACACCGCGATCCCGGCGGCACTGAGCGCCCGGAACGCCTTGGGCCCGCAGTGGCCGGTGATCACCGCCTGGGCGCCGAGGCGCGCGACCGCCTCCGCCGCCTGCAGGCCCGCCCCCTGGGCGGCGGCCACCCCGGCGGCGTTGTCGACCACCCGGTCGACCCGACCGCTCGCGACGTCGAGCAGCAGCAGCCGCGGCGCCCGGCCGAAGCGCGGATCCACCAGCGCGTCGGCGTGGTCGCCGGTCGCGGTCACCACCACCCGTTCAAAGGCAATCGGAGCGCTCATCACACTTCCTCCGCGGGGGGCTCTTCGCGGAGCTCCTCCAGGCGCCGGCGGAGCTCGCGGAGCTCGCCGTCGAGCGCTGCCTCACGGCTCTCAAGGAAGCGCCGCTGCGACAGCTCGCCTGCCGGATCGGCCGCCGCCCGGCGCCAGCCGCCCCGGCCGAGGCCGCCACCGCGGCCGCGGCCGCCGCTTCCTCCGAAGCCCCGGCGGAATCCCATCCCGGCGCCGCCCCAGCCGACACCACGACATCCGCCCCGCCCCCAGCCCGTACCCGGGCCATGTCCCATCGGTCCCGAACCATCTCCACCCGGCATCTCAACCTCCTTCGCGGGCCCGGCCCGCCTCGTTCAGTCGCCGTTCCCTTCGGAACTGCGTTGCTGGATCTGCTGGTGGTGCGGCGAGCCCTCGCGAACCATGGCGACTCCGCACTCGGGGCAGCGCTCCTCGAGGCAGGGCACCCCCTGTTGGTGCGGCCGCGAGACGCCGCAGCGCGGGCACACGCAGGCGCCCCCGGCGCCGCACCCAGCGCCACCACCGGCGCCGCCACCGC
>CAZKKP010000347.1:0-4753 GCA_964553295.1 uncultured Thermoanaerobaculia bacterium
TCCATCTGCTACGGCATCGTCAAGAAGATGGGCGGCCGGATCGACGTCGAGAGCCAGGTGGGGAAGGGCGCCACCTTCCACGTTCTGCTGCCCCTCGACCGGGGCAGCGAGCCGGACACCGAGGGAGGATGAGATGTCCATTGCCAGAGTTCTGCTGGTCGACGACGAGGTGGGGTTTGTCGAGACCATGGTCAAGCGGCTCACCAAGAGGGACCTGGAGGTCCTCCCGGCGTACGACGGCCCGGAGGGCCTCGCGGCGCTGAAAGAGAACCCCGGAATCGAGGTGGTGATCCTCGACGTCAAAATGCCGGGAATGGACGGCATCGAGACGCTGGGAAAGGTCAAGGCCAGCTTCCCCCTGGTCGAGGTGATCATGCTCACCGGGCACGCCACCGTCGAGTCGGCCATCGAGGGCATGAAGAAGGGCGCCTTCGACTACCTGATGAAGCCCTGCGAGATCGACCTGCTGGTGAGCAAGGTGACCGAGGCAGCGGCCAGGAAGCGGCGTCAGGAGGAGAAGATCATCGAGGCCCAGATCCGGGAGATCACGGTCCGGGGGCGCTGAGGGCTACCCGGGCTCGGACGGCGGTTCGTCCCGCGACGCCCGGCGAGCGCGGAAAGCCTCGGCGATCTTGTCGACCAGGACCTCGATCTCACAGGGCTTCATCAGGTAGTCGAAGGCCCCCAGCGCCAGGCCCTTCTCGCAGGCGGTCGCCGAACCGTGTCCGGTGAGCATGATCACCTGCAGGTCCGGGTCCATGATCTTGAGCAGCCTGAGGACCTCGATGCCGTCCATGTCGGCCATCTTCAGGTCCAGGACGGCGACGTCGAACTCCTGCCCTCGCATCACCTGGAGGGTTTCCGAGCCGCTGAATGCCTTGGTCACCGTGAAGCCGCGACGGCCGAGCCGGCTGGCGAGGACGTTGACATAGGCCTCCTCGTCGTCGACCAGCAGCACACGCACGCCGTCGTTCGTCCGCCCGGAGGTGGCGGCAGGGGTGTGATCGAGACTCTCGTTGGCCATGGCCGGCCCCCTAGCCCCTGTGGTTCACCAGGGTTCGTCGCGAGGCGCGGGAGACGCCGCGCATCTCGGCGCCCTCGCAGGATGAGTGAGTGCGGGCATATTTGCGGTATGTCGAGGGAGAGGGTCGAGAAGACGTCGCGAGGCGCCGCGCATCCCGCGCCGTAGCAGGAGTCTGGTGAATTACCAGGGTTAGCTCCTCACGGGCAACGTGATGGTGAACGTGGTGCCGAGACCCACCTGGCTCTCCAACGAGATCATACCCCCGAGCCGGTTGACGATGCCCCAGGACACGTAAAGGCCCATTCCGGTACCCTCGCCGACCGCCTTGGTGGTGAAGAACGGCTGGAAGACCCTGGTCAGGTTGTCCTCGGAGATGCCGCAGCCGGTGTCCCGGACCGTGATGGTCGCCGCCTCCACGGTCGACGCCAGGGTGACGGTGATCTCGCCGGCCTCGGGGGTGGCGTGGATGGCGTTGGTGACCAGGTTGAGCAGCACCTGGAGCAGCTGATAGGGGTCGGTCCACGCCTTCGGGCCCGGGTCCTCGCCGGCGACGCTCAGCTCGACGCCCTTGCGGCGGGCCTCCGAGCCGACCAGGGCGACGCACTCCCGGGCCACCGCGCGGAGGTCGACCTCCACGGTCTGCACCGGGTCGAGCATGCCCTCGCTCTCGGTCCTCACCACCTGCAGGAGCTGCTGGGTGATGCGGCGGGCGCGCTGGACGGCGCTGTAAATGCGTTCCAGCGCCTTGTCGAAGTCGCCACGGCGCGGGATGTCCGCCATCTCGGGCTTGGCCAGAATCTGCTGCAGCCAGCCGGCCGAGTCCTGGATGACCGCGAGCGGGTTGTTGACCTCGTGAGCCACGCCGGTGGCCATGGTCCCCAGGGCGGCGAGCCGCTCCGCGACGACCATCTGCTGTTTGACGCGCTCGCGGAACTCGGCCTCCTCGATCTCCGACCGGATGCGACGGATCTTGTTGTGGGCCTGGGTGATCTTGCGGTGGAGGTGCTCGATCTCCACCGGCTTGGTGAGGTAGTCGAAGGCGCCAGCCTTGATGCCCTCCACCCCGTCCTGGGTGGAGGCGTTGCCGGTGAGCAGGATGACCTCGGTGCCGGGGAATCGGGCCTTGACCTGCTGCAGGGTCTCCAGCCCGTCCATCCCGGGCATCTTGACGTCCATGACGACGACGTCGACGGGAGCGGCCTCGAGCAGCGCCAGCGCCTCCTCGCCGCCGGCCGCCTCCACCACCGCGACGCCCCGCCGGGCGAGGCGACGGGCGAGGACGTCCCGGAAACCCTGTTCGTCGTCGACCAGCAGGATTTCCATGACGGCCCGGGGAACCGCCCTAGACCCTGGCCTGGCGCAGCAGCGCGGCGGCCTCGGCGGCGTGGATCCTGTCGAGCTGCTCGCGCTTGCGCTGTCGCGCCCGGTCGAGCTTGTCGGTCAGCTCGGCGAAGTCGGCGGGCTTGAGGAGGAAGTCGTAGGCGCCGAGCTTCATCCCCTCCACCGCGGCCTGGATGGTGCCGTGGCCGGTGAGCATGATCACCTCGACCAGGGGGTGGGCCTTCTTGACGGCCTGCAGCGTCTCGATGCCGTCCATCTCCGGCATCTTGACATCCAGGATGACGACGTCGACGTCCATCGCCTCGAGTATCGCCAGGCACTCGCGCCCGCTGCCCGCGGTCTCGACCTGCTCGCCGTGCTCCTTCAGGCGCAAGCTGAGCATCTCGACGAAGTCGGGCTCGTCGTCGACGAGCAGGATCGTGCTGGGGGTCTTGAACATGCTCATGGGCATCTCCTTCCCGGGGCGGTCGACCGGGAAAGCCTCGAGCCGTCAGCCGGCGCCAGGTCGAGGCCGCTCGCGACCCGCGCGTCCAGGGTAGCAAGCCCGGCCCGAGCCAACAAGCTGCGGTGCCAGGAGAAACCCTCTCAACTTTCTCGTGATACGGAAGGGTGCCACGTACCCGACTCTCACAACTCGAATGCGAGGCCAGGTCTGACGACAACGTGAGGGTGAGGATGGCTGAGCTCTCGATGACTTGGGGTAGGTGGATCCGGGGCATTCTGACCCTGCCAGGCGTGCGAGTGAGCCGTCGTCGGTACTGGTGCCTACTGGTGGCAGGTCAGACACGACCGACAATGCCTGAGCTGGTACGACTTCGAAGGTGACCGGCCTCCGGGCGGGTCGTGGGTCAGGGGGTGTCATCTGGACCGGCATGGACGCGGAGGCTACTGGGACTGGTCGGCCTCGATCGTGAAGCACTGGCGGCCGTGATCGTGCCACCAGAAGTCGTCGCGATCTCCTGAGCCTCGGGGGCCGCCCCGGCCGTCGCCGGTCTCCGCCGCAAACGAGGCGCAGAGCTCGTAGCAGGCGTGACCCGAGATGGGATCGAGCACGCGGTACTCGTAGCGGGCGCCGGTTTCGGGGTCGGTGAGCCGTGTCGTCGTTCGCGGGCTGCGGCCGAGCGCGTCAAGGTCGGTGGCCTGGCGTCCCATTGCGTTCCTCCGATCGTTGACGACAATACCAGGGGCCTCCGA
Organism: uncultured Thermoanaerobaculia bacterium; assembly: GCA_964553295.1. Taxonomy (GTDB): domain Bacteria; phylum Acidobacteriota; class Thermoanaerobaculia; order Thermoanaerobaculales; family Sulfomarinibacteraceae; genus CAZKKP01. Next base: position 3,560 of record CAZKKP010000347.1, read on the forward strand.
TGGGCGGGTAGGGGGGTGCCCATACGTTTCGGGGCGCGGTTGCTGCCGGACGTCGCTGCGAGTAGGTGGCTGAGCGGAGGCGGGCCGTGACCCGCTTGCCCTCGTCGGTGCGATACACGACGGTGACGGGGCCGCTGGCGGATGGGGAACGGGTGTCAGATGAAGGGCGCCGACCTGTTGATCGCCGCCCAGCGGACCCGAGCGGTAGCGGTGGACGGGGAGGTCGAGCTCGGTGGCGAGCAGGCCGCCGGTGGTGCCGGTCCCGAACAGCTCGTGCCAGGAGAGCGTCTCCCGGTTGTACCGTGCCCACTCCAGCAGGTCGGCCTTGCGATTGTCGTGGGCAATCAGCGCGATCCGCTTGCGAACCGGCAACGGGTCAGTCCTGTCGGTCATGGCAGCCTCCTCCGACGAGTCTCGGCCGGCTGCGTCAACCCCCGGTGAAGTCCGCCGGTGCCTCTGGCTTGAAGTTCCAGAGTTCACGTGAAGGACCTCATGGCTTCAAGCCGGGGACCCATGGCACCGGACTGGATGAGGAGGCGGAGGTGGCGGTCCACCTCTCGGGCCGTGGCGGAGGTGATGCGCTGGTGGCGGATCCGGTCCCGGCCAGATCGGCCCTGGCGCTCGACGAGGTTGGCGGGCACCGAGCTGGCGGCCCTGCCGAGCTGGTCGGCGAAGCTGCGCGCAACAGCGCCGGCGCCCTCCTCACCAGTGCCAGGGCCTCTCCCCCTCCCGATGTTCAGCAGGAGCTGCGGGGCTGACACCTGTTCAGCGCAGAATGATCAGAGCTTGCGCAGGCTGGTGGGCCTGCCGCCGGTGTCATCCGGACTCGGCGTCGTGCTCTTGGCGGACGTGACGGACGAAGTCGGCGAGGGTGCGGCCGGGGGATGGTTCGAAGGTCTCGGGGCGGGGCTCGAGGGCGACAATGCGGTCGAGGCGGAAGCTGCGAAACGCCTCGCGGAGGGTGCACCAGGCGGCCAGGGTCGCCTTGGGGCCCCAGAAGAACAGGCCCAGCGGCCACACCAGCCGCTCCGAGCGGTTGCCGGCGCCGTCCTCGTAGAGCATCCAGAGCACCGCGCGGTCGCGGATCGACTCGCGCAGCGTCGCGAGCTGCTCGGCGCCGGGGAGGGTCCATCCCAGGGAAGGCACGAACATGGCGGTGCGCTCCACCCGAGCCCGGTGGCGGCGGGGAAGGGC
>CAZKKP010000348.1:0-4728 GCA_964553295.1 uncultured Thermoanaerobaculia bacterium
CCGCTTCGGCGACTTCGTCGCCGTCGACCGGGTGAGCTTCGAGGTCGCTTCCGGGGAGGTCTTCGGCTTCCTCGGCTCCAACGGCGCCGGCAAGACGACCACCATCCGCATCCTCTGCGGTCTGCTGGCGCCAAGCGAGGGCTCGGCCAAGGTCGCCGGCTTCGACGTCGCCACCGAGGCCGACCGGATCAAGACCCGGATCGGCTACATGTCGCAGAAGTTCTCGCTGTATGCCGACCTCACGGTCGACGAGAACCTGCGCTTCTGGGGCGGCGCCTACCGGCTGTGGGGCGCCGAGCTCGAGCGTCGCCGCGACTGGGCGGTCGAGGTCTCGGGCCTCGAGCGGCGCCGGCGCGACCTGGTCCGCGACCTTCCCGGCGGCTACCGCCAGCGGCTCGCCCTTGGCTGCGCCCTGCTCCACCGGCCGCCGGTGGTCTTCCTGGACGAGCCCACCGGCGGCGTCGACCCGGAGGCGCGGCGGCGGTTCTGGGACCTCATCGACGACCTCGCCCGGGAGGGGACCACGGTGTTCGTCACCACCCACTCGATGGACGAGGCCGAGCGCTGCCACCGGGTCGCCCTGATGCACGCCGGCCGGCTGCTCGCCCTGGACACCGTGCGCGGGCTCAAGACCGGTTTCCCCGCCGGCACGCTGCTCGAGGCGCGGTGCCCACAGCCCGCCGAGGCCCTCGCCGTGCTCGAGCGCCTGCCCGGGGTGCTCGAGGCCGCTCTCTTCGGCGACCGGATCCACGTCGTCGGCGAGCGGCCCGGCATGGCGGCGGCGGTCGAGCGCGGCCTCGAGGAGGCCGGCTTCTCGCCGGCCGGCGCCCGCGAGACGCCGCCGACCCTCGAGGACGTCTTCATCCGCGTCATCGGCGAGGCCGAGCGGGCGGCCGGCCCATGATCCGCCGGATCCTGGCCATGACCGTCAAGGAGCTGCTCCAGCTGCGCCGCGACTGGCGCACCGCCGGCGCGCTGCTCGGCATGCCCGTGGTGCTGCTGCTGATCTACGGCTACGCCCTCAGCTTCGACGTCCGGGACATCAGGCTGGCGGTGGTCGACCTGTCCCACTCGCGGGCCGGCCGCGACGTCGTGCACGCCTTCCTGGCGAGCGGCTACTTCGTGCCGGTCGCCAGCCTCGAGGCGACCACGAAGCTCGACGCTCTGTTCGACTCGGGCGCCGCCCAGGCGGCCCTCGTGATCCCGCCGGACCTCGCAGCCGCGGTCGCCGGCCGGCGCCCGACCACACTGCAGTTCGTGCTCGACGGCTCGGACTCCCAGACCGCGAGCACCATCCTGGGCTACGCCCGGCAGATTGTCGCCTCCCTCGCCCCCGCGCTCTACGACCTCGAGCTCGAGCCGCCCCTGGCGGCCGCGCCGCTGGTCTGGTACAACCCGAACCTCGAGTCGTCGATCTTCCTGGTGCCGGGGCTCATCGCCTTCATCCTGATGGTGACCTCGGTGATCGCCACCACCCTGGCGGTGGTGCGCGAGAAGGAGCGCGGCACCATGGAGTCGCTGCGCGCGACGCCCCTGGCCGCCCTCGAGCTGCTGCTCGGCAAGACCCTGCCCTACCTGCTCGTGGCTTCGGTCTCCGCCGCCGGCGCCCTCACCCTCGGATGGCTGCTGTTCGACGTGCCGCTGGAAGGCGCCCTCGGCTGGCTCGCGGTGGTCACCGTGCTCTTCCTCGCCGGCGGCCTGGGCTGGGGCGTCTTCCTGTCGACGCTGGCCGACAGCCAGCAGGTGGCCTTCCAGATCGCGCTGCTGTCCTCGATGCTGCCGACCCTGCTGCTCTCCGGCTTCGTCTTCCCGATCTCGTCGATGGTCCAGCCGTTGCAGGTCATCTCCCACGTCGTGCCGGCGCGGTACTTCATCGCCGCGCTGCGGGAGATCGTGCTCAAGGGCGTCGGCCCCGAGGTGTGGTGGAGCGACGCCCTCGCCCTCGTCGCCTACGGCGTCGTCGTCCTCCTCCTCGCCACCATCCGCACCGTGAGGAGCCTCTGATGCAGAGGAAGACACTTGAACCACAGAGACACAGAGGCACAGAGGGGCTGTCGATGTGCGGAGCGGACAACGCCTCCCGGAGACGGAGATCCTGGTCGCCCGGCGCGGAGGGGCGGAGGGGTCTCCTTACCGCCTCGCGGATCCCTTCTGTGGCGCCCCCGGGTCCAAGTCACATCCCTCGTTCGGTGATTTCTAGCGAGACCCCACTCAAATTACTCTCATTTAATCACTTGGAAAGTCCCTGCGGGATACGCGCCGCCTCTCTGTGTCTCTGTGCCTCTGTGGTTCAGATCCTGTCTTTGGGTTGCTGCCACGGCGGCGCCGTGCCTCTGTGCGTCTGTGGTGAACTCCTGGACCAGGGATCGGATCGGCGTCGAGGTGTGACATGCGCACGTTGATCAATCTGCTGGTGAAGGAGCTGCTGCAGCTGGCGCGGGATCCCAAGATCCTGCCGATCCTGTTCATCGCGCCGGTGGTCCAGCTCACCATCCTCGGCTACGCCGCCACCACCGACGTGCGCCGGGTGGAGCTGGTGGTCGCGGATCTCGACCGCAGCGCCGCCAGCCGGGAGCTCGTCGACGCCTTCACCGCCTCGACCTACTTTCGTCAGGTCGCGGCGGTCGACTCCAGCGAGCAGGTCGACCGCTGGCTCGACTCGAGTGACGCCCGCCTCGCGCTCGTCATCCCGGCCGGCTTCGCCGTCGACCAGACGGCCGGCCGGCCGGCCACGGTGCAGCTCATCGCCGACGGCAGCGACGCCATGGTCGGCACCCTCGGTCTGAGCTATGCCCAGAGCACCCTGCAGCGGGTCGCCGAGGAGGCCGGCTTCGTGCTGCCCGTCGAGCTGCGACCGCAGGTGCTCTACAACCCCGACCTCGTCAGCCGCTTCTTCATGGTGCCGGCGGTGCTGGCGATGATCATCATGATCATGACCATGATGCTGTCCTCGATGGCGCTGGTCCGGGAGATCGAGCTCGGCACCATGGAGCAGCTCCTGGTGACGCCGCTCAAACCCGGGGCGATCATCGTCGGCAAGCTCCTCCCCTATGCTCTCGTCGGCACGGTCGAGATCCTCACCGCCCTGCCGGTGGTGCTGCTGTGGTTCGAGGTGCCGCTGCGCGGATCGTTCCTGACCCTGGCCGTGCTGACCGTGCCCTTCATGCTCTGCACCCTCGGTCTCGGCCTCCTCGTCTCGACCCTCGCCCGCACCCAGCAGCAGGCGATGATGATCGCCACCTTCGTCTTCATGATGCCGCAGATCTACCTGTCGGGCTTCGTCTTCCCGATCCAGAACATGCCCTGGGTCTTCCAGCAGGTCACCTACGCCGTGCCGCTGCGCTACTACGTCCAGGTGCTGCGCGGCGTGTTCCTCAAGGGCGTCGGTCTCGAGGTGCTGTGGCCCCAGGGCCTGGCCATGCTCGGCCTGGGCACGTTGATCCTGGCCCTCGCCCGCCTCCGCTTCCGCCGGCAGATCGCGTGAGCCGGCGACCACGTCCGGTACCGCCTGGGAAGATGTCGGAATGTCGTGGCGAGCCCCTGCCGGCGCCTCAGGGCTCCGGGGTCGGGTCTTCGTGCCACGAGACGACCTCGAGTCCCCGAAACCGCTCGAAGTCCGCCACGTTCCGGGTCACGAGGGTGAGGCGACAAACGACTGCCACCGCAGCGATCTGTCCGTCGGCGTGGGGTGGCGTCCGACCGACGGCCTCGAGATCGGCGCGCACGTCGGCGTGCCAGCGAGCCGCTGGCTCGTCATAAGGGATGACCGGAAAGCTGGGATGAACGGGCTCGAGGAGGCAGGCTCTGGCTCGCTCACGCCTCGGCTCCCTCGCAGATGACCCTCTTCGTGGTCACCACACAGCGATCGGCCATCTCCTCCGATTCGCCCAGCGAATCGGACCGCGCGATAATCACCGCCCGGAGGGCGTCCCATGCCGCGACTCGAGATCCTGACCATCGGCGACGAGCTCCTCGACGGGCGGCTCATCGACTCGAACTCGGGCTGGCTGTCCGAGCGGCTCGGTCGGTCGGGCCTCGAGGTGGCCCGCCACACCAGCGTGCGCGATGACCGCGCCGAGCTGGTCCGGGCGCTCGTCGAGATCGCCCGGCGCTCCGACGCGGCGCTCGTCTCGGGCGGCCTCGGTCCGACCTCCGACGACCTCACCGCCGAGTGCGCCGCCGCCGCCTTCGGCCGCCAGGTCGTGCGCTTCCCCGAGGCCCTCGAGCACGCCCGTGCCTTCTTCGCCGCCCGCGGCCGCGAGATGCCCGAGGCCAACGCCAAGCAGGCTGACCTGCCCGAGGAGAGCACGATCCTCGCCAACCCGGTGGGCACCGCGGTCGGCTTTGGCCTCGACCACGAGGGGTGCCGGCTCTACTTCATGCCCGGCGTGCCCCGGGAGATGGAGCGCATGGTCGAGCACGTGGTCCTGCCGGACCTCCTCTCACGCCTGCCCGCAGACCCGCCCCGGGTGGCCACCCTCAAGGTCTTCGGCCTCGGCGAGTCGGACGTCGCCCAGCGGCTGGAGGGCGACGCCCCCCTGGTTCCCGCAGTCGGTCGGCTGATGGTCCAGTACCGTGCCACCTTTCCCGAGATCCATGTTCGACTGGTGCTCCGGGACGGGAGCGACGAAGCTCTCGACCACCTCCTCGCCGCCGCTCTCGCGCGCCTCGGCCGCCACGTCTTCGCCGCCGGGCCCGGCGCCGAGGCCACCACCCTCGCCGAGACCG
>CAZKKP010000349.1:0-374 GCA_964553295.1 uncultured Thermoanaerobaculia bacterium
TTCGATGACGACGACTTCCTTCTCGCGCCGCGGACTGCTCGCCGCCGGCCTGTCGTCGGCGGTGACGGCGCCGCTGGCTGCCGCCCTCACCGTGCAGGGGGTCGTCGGCCGGCAGCGGGTGCCGACCTCGAGCTGGCGCTTCCGGGCGGTGTGGATCGGGGTGCTCGCCTTCGGCCTCGTCTTCGGCCTCGTCGGGGTCCCGCCGATCCCGGCGATCCTGCTCGCCCAGGCGCTCAACGGCGTCATGCTGCCCGTCGCCGCGATGCTTCTGATCGTCGTGGTCAACGACCGTCGTCGGGTCGGCGCCGCGCTTCAGCTCGATGACGACGCGCATGCCGCCTCGGTTCGACGATTCGTCGACAATGTCGCTGATG
>CAZKKP010000349.1:384-4717 GCA_964553295.1 uncultured Thermoanaerobaculia bacterium
GCTCTCGGCGTCGCCACGGCGGTCACCGTGCTGCTCGGGGCCTCCGGGTTGATCCGCGCCGCCGCCGCCGCCCTGGGCGCCGACTCGCCGCCCGTCTCGGGCGTGCTGATCGCCGCCGCCGCGATCGCCGCCGCCGTCGCCGTGCCGGTGGCCCGGGCGATCCACCGCAACCGCAGCGTCTGAGGTTCAGCGCCCGCCGCGCCGGGCGAGCTCCTCGACCCGACGCCAGCACGACCACGAGCAGTCGTGGGGCTCGAGGCCGGCCAGCCGGGGGTTGTCGCACTGCACCCCGACGAGTGTCTGGCTGCCGTCGACGCCGACCTCCCACTCGGTCACCAGGCTGGCCCGGCGGGCCTCCTCGGCGCACTCCATCTCAAAGCGACGGGTGATCTTGCTCTCGGACATGGGCGGGCTCCCCCGAAGGCGTCCGCGGCCGGCCGCACCGACCGAGGACCTTCGGGGGTAGAGTAGCAGCGATTCTCGTTAGATGCTGCGATGACGCCTCATTGCGCGCCCGGAAGCGAATCCGTCAGCTGGCGCTGCGCCAGATCCAGGCATCTGCGGGCGCGGGTCAGCCCCGGCGCGAGATCGAGGGCAGCCCGGAGGTGGGGCACGGCCTCGGCGGCTCGGCTCTCCATCACGCCTCCCGCGAGCGCCCATGTTCCCAGCCGCGAGGCGCCGAAGCAAGGGGCGGAGTGCGGGTAGACTCGAGCCATGACGGCCGGGGGAAGATGGTCGGCTCGGACCTGGACCGTGCTGACTGCGGTCGTCGCGGGGCTCGCAGCGGTGCCGCGGCTGACCGGGCTCACCGCGCAGTCACTGTGGTTCGACGAGCTCTTCTCGGTGCACTTCAGTCGACCCGAGCTTGCCGTCGGGGAGGTGGTCGCGATGTACGCCGGCGACTTCCACCCCCTCCTCCACCCGCTGCTGCTCCACATCTGGTTCCACCTGTTCGGCTGGACCGACCTCGCGGCGAGGCTGCTGTCGGGGCTTGCCGGCGTCGCCGGCGTGGCCGCGGCCGCGGTGCTCGGACGTCGGCTGGCGGGCCCCCCCGGCGGCCTGGCCCTGGCCCTGGTGACCGCCGTCAACCCCTTCCAGCTCCAGTACTCCCACGAGGTACGACCGTACGCCTTGGCCTTCTTCTTCGCCGCGCTGTCGTGGGCGGCACTGCTTGAGCTTCTCGAGCGGCCCGGGTGGCGCACGACGGCGCTCTGGCTGCTGCCCACCGCACTCGCGCTGCACACCCACTACTTCGCCCTGCTCATGGTGGCGGCGCAGCTTGTGGCGGCGACGACCGTCGAGCTGGCCGGTCGACGACGACGCCATGCGCTGGCCTGGTTCACCGCCTCCGGCGGCGGGGCGATCCTGGCGCTGCTGCCCTGGATCGGGCCGACCCTGCGCGCGGCGCGGGTCACCGAGTACTGGCCGGCGCCGCCGACGCCCGGCTTCGTGCTGGACTACCTCGCAGACTACTTCGGCGGCTCGAGCTGGCTTGGCGGCACGGCGGCGGTGCTGCTGCTGGCGCTGCCGTGGCTGCTGCTCCAAAGAAGCGGCGCCACCGACGAGCGCCGCCGGCGCGAGGCGCGCTGGGCGGCGGTCGTCGGAATGGCCTGCGCCCTGGTCTTGGCCGCCGCCTATCTGCGGTCGACGCTCGTCGTGCCGATGCTGATGCCGCGCTTCACCATGGTGCTGGTGCCCGCGATACTGGCGCTGGCCGTGCTGGCGGCGCTGCGGCTGCCCGGCCGGTGGACGGGTGCGGTGGTCGTCGCCGTCCTGACCCTCGGCTCGGCGGCCCAGCTCTGGCACAAGGGCTGGCCGCACTGGCCGCGCAAGGAACAGTGGCGCGAGGCGACGGCGGTCGCCCTCGCGCGGGAGACCTGCGCCGAGCGGCTGCTCCTCTCGGAGATGGCCCCCGGCTTCCAGTTCTACGCCGCCCGGCTGGCGCCGGAGGTCACAGTCGTGACGCCCGGGCCCGAGGTCATCGAGGCCGCGGCCGGCCGCCTCGGTCCCGATGACTGCCTCTGGCTGCTCATCGCCCGCGACCGCCGTCCGATAGCCGCGGCCGAGGCCCTCCTCGAGCAGTATTTCCGCCTCGAGGAGAGGGTCGAGCTCCACCGCACCCAGGCCGAACTCTGGCGCCGCCGACCGGGGAGCTGACCGGACGGGGAGCTCGGTGGCCTGACCGCCGCGCCTTACACTGGTGCCATGCCGAGGGTGGTCGTCGGACGCATGGCGGAGGACGAGCTGGCCATCGAGGTGTGGCGGGAGCTGGGCCGGCCGGCGGGCTGCGCGGTGGTCGGAGGCTATGTCCGCGACCGGTTGCTCGCACGGCCCACCGTCGATCTTGATCTGTCGCTGGCGGGCAGCGCGGAGGATGTCGCCGGACCGGCCCGGCGGCTCGCACAGCGGCATCGCCGCCGCGCCCATCTGCTCGGCGCGGCGCCGCACGCGGTGTGGCGGGTCGAGCTCGACCATGCCAAGGTGGAGCTGTGGCCGCGCGGCGAGCTGACCCCGGCGGCCGACCTCGAACGGAGGGACTTCTCGTGCAACGCCCTGGCGTGGTGGCTGCCGGAGGGTCCACTCGAGGATCGGTTCGGCGGCCTGTCCGACCTCGAACGGGGGCGGCTCCGGGCGGTCTCCCGGGACAACCTCGTCGACGACCCGTTGCGCCTGCTGCGAGCCGCACGCTTCACGGCCGAGATGCCGTGGCTCGAGCTCGAAGGCTCGACCCGTGGCTGGATCGCCGAGCTCGCACCGCGACTCGGGAGCGCCCCCCGGGAAAGGGTCGGCCAGGAGCTCCTGCGCCTGTTCTCGGCGCCCGGTGCCCGGCACGGGGCCCGGCTGCTGCTCGAGCTCGGGCTGGTCGCGCCGAGCGCCCCGGAGGGAACAGCCCCCGATGCGGGTCGTCTGGAGGAGCTGCTGCCGGCGGTCGACCTTCTGTCGGGCGCGGCCCGCCACCCTGTGTCGGCGGCGCGCGCTGCCGCCGGTGAGGCCGCGCGGCTCGCGCCCCTGGTCGCGGCCTGGCAGCCGCACCGGGAGAGCGAGCTCGCCCCCCTCGGCTGGGCGCGGCAGATCCGCGACCCGGCACTGGCCGCCGCAACCCTGCTCGACGACGCCCTCGCCGCGGTCGCCGGCGACGCCAGCGACCGCCGTCGGCTGATCCACCGCGCCGGGGCGCGCTTTCCTGCGGTGCTCGCCTTCGCGGCCGCGGTCGAACCCGAGCTGAGCTGGCACCGCTGGTGGCTGATGTGGCGCCGTCGCGGCGCCGAGATCACGGCCCCTCGACCGCTGCTCACCGCCGACCAGGTCATGGCCGCGACCGGCCTCGGACCCGGGCCCGAGCTCGGCGCCGTGCTCAGAAACCTGCTCGAGGCCCAGCTCGGCGGCGAGCTGCGAACCGCGGGCGGTGCGCACCGGTGGCTGGGGCGCAGGAAGAACAGGAGTCCGGGGCGCGAGCCCTGAGCCCCGGCGGGCGAATGAGGCCGCACCCGGTCGCGGCGTCACCCCCAAACTCAAGCCTGATGAACCTGCCGGAGCGGTACAGGCCGGCGCCGCTCCGGCAGCTCTCGGAAGACTCCCGGCTACCGCGGCAGGAACGCGACGACGACCGAGGCGAAGGCCTCGAGGTCGTCCAGGTGCGACCGGACGATGCCTTCGACGATCTCGTGGTCGAGGGTCGCGTAATCGTGCACCGCGATGTTGCGGAAGCCCATCACGCTCGCCATCACCCGCGAGGTGGCGTCGTCGATCGTGCCGTGGCGTGTGAGTACCTGGAAGGCGTCACGCGCGCTGCGCGGGAGCTCCCAGGAGTTCGCGGCGATCAGGTGATTCGCCAGGTCGAGACAGGCCTGGGCGGCGCGCTGCAGGTTGAGCACCGTGAGATCCTGAACGATCCATCTCTCGCGATCGGGGGCCTCGGGGGATCGCAGGTCACGAATGGTCGCGACGCATGACCGGACGGTCGAGACCTTGGCCAGGACGATGTCCGGATCACACGACGGCATCACCGGACTCCTTGATGGCACGCTCCACCGGCGCCCGGTCGAGCTTGAGGCCGAGGTACTCGGAGAGCGTCCGGACCTCGAAGCGATGACGCGCAGGACGGTCAGCGTCGACGAGCACCTTGCCATGGCGAAGCACCTGGATCCGGATGACCGGGTCGGCGGTGGCGAGGTCGATCACGTCGACCTCGCGTCCGGTGACGGCGGCGACCTGGTTGCCGGCATCAACCTCACGCTTCACAAAGGCGAAGCGGTGGCGTTGGTGGGGTCATCCGGGTCGGGGAAGACGACATTGGCGCAGCTGCTCCTGCGCTTCTATGATCCGACCGCGG
>CAZKKP010000350.1:0-4702 GCA_964553295.1 uncultured Thermoanaerobaculia bacterium
TCTGCACCAACCAGGGGCTGATGGCTCTCGCCGCCACGGTCTGGCTGCAGTCGGTCGGCGGCCGCGGCCTGCGCGAGCTCGCCGGCTCCTGCCTGGCCCGGAGCCGCGAGCTGATCCGGCGCGTCGAGGCGCTCGGCGGCCCCTGGCGTCTCGCTTACCCGGGCGCCCCGACCTTCAACGAGTTCCTGCTGATCGGACCGGGAACCGGCGACGAGCTGGTGCGCCGTCTCGCGGCGGAGGGCGTGCTCGCCGGGGTGGCGACCTCGCGCTGGCCGGGATCCTGGCCGGACGGTCTGCTGGTCGCCACTACCGAACGCAACTGCGCCGCCGACATCGAGGCCCTGGTCGCCGCGCTGGGGAGGGTGTCATGAAGCGCCGGGCTCTCCGCGACGAGCCTTTGTTCTTCGAGCGCAACCCGGAGCGCCGGCCGCGCCAGGGCCTGCGCCTGCCCCCCCTGGACGTGCCCGAGGTCGATCCCGCCCGACTGCTCCCTGGAGAGCTCCTGCGGCCGCCCTTCGAGCACTTCCCGGATGTCGGCGAGATGGAGGTGGTGCAGCACTTCCACCGCCTCAGCCAGCTCAACTACGCGGTCGACGAAGGCCTGTACCCCCTGGGCTCGTGCACCATGAAGTACAACCCCAGGCTCAACGAGCGGACCGCCCGGCTCGAGGGCTTCGCCGACCTGCACCCGCTGCAGCCGGACGACCAGGCCCAGGGCGCCCTCGAGCTGATGTTCCAGCTCGAGCGGGCGCTCTCCGCGATCACCGGCATGGCCGGCGCGACCCTGCAGCCGGCCGCCGGGGCCCACGGCGAGCTCGCCGGCATCCTCATGATCCGCAAGGCCCTCGAGGCTCGGGGCGACGTCCGCGAGCTGGTGCTGGTGCCCGACTCGGCCCATGGCACCAACCCGGCGACCGCCGCCTTCGCCGGCTACACCGCGGTCGAGATCCCCTCCGGGCCCGACGGCACCGTCGACGTCGCTGCGCTTGACCGGGCGATGACCGACCGGGTCGCCGCCGTCATGCTGACCGTACCGAACACCCTCGGCGCCTTCGAGCACCGCATCGTCGAGATGGCCGAGCTCGTGCACTCCCGCGGCGGCCTGCTGTACATGGACGGCGCCAATCTCAACGCCTTCGTCGGCCGCGCCCTGCCCGGACGGATGGGCGCCGACGCGATGCACATCAACCTGCACAAGACCTTCTCGACGCCCCACGGCGGCGGCGGTCCCGGCGCCGGCCCGGTGGTGGTCTCCGAGACCCTGCTGCCCCATCTGCCGGTGCCCCGGGTGGTCTCGGACGGCGGGCGCTACCGCTTGCTCTGGCAGGATGAGAGGTCGATCGGCGCCCTGCGCGGCTTCGCGGGGTCCTTCCTCATCCTGGTTCGCGCCCTCACCTACATCAGGAGTCTCGGCGCCGACGGGCTGCGCGAGATGTCGGACGTGGCGGTGCTCTATGCCAACCTCGTCCGCCATCGGCTCCAGGAGGCATACCCCCTCAAGTACGAGACGCCGAGCCTGCACGAGGTCGTGTTCGACGACTCGCGGCAGACGGCCCACGACGTGCACAACGTGGACATCGCCAAGCGGTTGCTCGACTACGGCTTCCACCCGCCGACCATGTCCTTCCCCCTGATCGTGCACGGGGCATTGATGATCGAGCCCGCGGAGAGCGTCTCGCCGTGCGAGCTCGACGCCTTCTGCGACGCCATGCTGGCCATCGCCCGCGAGGTCGAGGAGAGCCCCGAGCTGGTCAAGAGCGCGCCCCACGACACACCGGTACGTCGGGTCGACGAGGTGCGCGCCGCTCGCCAGCTGCAGGTCCGCTGGCGACCGGAGCCTCAGGGCTGAGCCTCCGCCGGACCGCGCGACGCACACTCGTGGGGCGTCGTGGTCGACTCGAATGAACGTCCGGGAGTCGACCCCGGCCGCGCCGCTGGTGGCTGCCCCCGCCCGATGGGCCGTGTGCCGGGCTCATCTGCTACCGTGAGGGGAGGCTCGTGGAGGGAGCGCTGATGGCCGAGACCCTCGACATCGACGGGCTGCAGCGGCTGCTGTGGTCCTTCGCCAGCCACCGGGTGCTGACGGTCGCCGGTCGAACCGGGGTGCTGCGCGCCCTGGCCGCCGGTCCGCGGACTCCCGAGCAGGTCGCCCGAGAGCTCGGCCTCGAGCCCGGCGCGACCGTCAAGGTGGTGCGCGCGCTGCACGCCCTGGGCGTACTCGAGGCGCGGGGACGACGCTTTGCCGTGGTCCCGAATCTGGCCGGCTACTTCCGTCCCGGAGAGCAGGACCTCGTGCCCTTCATGGAGCACTCGCACCGCATGTACTCGAGCTGGGGGGAGCACCTCGAGGAGTGGCTGCGCGGCCGCGGCTGGCCGCACGGCGGCCGAACCCCGGAGGAGGTCCGGGTCTTCGGCGAGGCGATGAGGTCGATGGGGCAGCACGTCGCCGGTCGCGTCGCCCACGCGCTGGACCTCGGCGGCGTCAGGCGCGTGCTCGACGTCGGCGGCGGCCTCGGACACTACGCCAGCGCCTTTTGCGCCGCCTCGCCCGAGCTCACCGCGGTGGTCCTCGACCGCCCCGAGGTTGCCGCCCTGGGCCGCGAGAACCTCGCCGGGACCGGGCTCGAGAGCCGCGTCGCCTTCGTCGCCGGCGACTACCTGGGGGAGGACGACTGGGGGGCGGGCTACGACCTCGTGCTGCTGGCCAACGTGCTGCACCAGGAGAGCGCGTCCCGGGCGGCCGAGATGGTCCGCCGGGCGGCCCGGGCCCTCGCCCCCGGGGGCCGCGTCGCGGTCGTCGACTTCCGCATCGACGACCGCCGTCGCGAGCACCTGCTCGGCACCCTGTTCGCGATCAACATGCGCGATTTCGGCGACACCTGGACCGAGCCCGACCTACGCGGCTGGATGCAGGCCGCACGCCTCGACCATCTCGAGTGCGTCGACATCGGGCCGGACCGCTGGCTGCTCACCGGACGGGCCTCCCGGCTCCGTCAACCGTGATCCGGGCTACGCCTCGATCTCGGAGCCGATGCCCTCCGGCGGCTCGGCCGCGGCGCGCGGCGCCACGCTCCACCGTCCCGGCGCCCACCGGTGGTGGGTGTCCATGTTGACGACCTGAGCCCGGGGCCCAGAAAACAGCGCCCCGCGGTCGCGGGGCGCGTTTTCGGGTGCCGGGGCCCCGGTCAGCGCAGGCGTCGCAGGACGACGACCGCCGCCGCCGCGAGCAGCAGCACGAGCAGGACCGTGCCGCCACGGCCGAGCTCGGGGATACCCGGCTCCTGGGGCGGCTGGTCGGGGATGTCGGTGCAGCCGCCGGCCGCCAGGATCTCGACGTCGTCGATGAAGAAGTTGGAGGTACCAACGCCGGTGGAGACCGAGTGGAACTCGAGGGTGTGGACGCCACCGTCGTCGAAGCCGGCCAGGCTGACCGTCTGCTGGCTGTAGCCGAGGGCGCCGCACAGCGGCGAGGCGCCGGTGAGCTGCCACACCTGGGTGCCGTCGATCGTCACCTCGACGAAGTCCGACGGCGAGGCGCACAGGATGGCCTCGACCCAGAAGGTGAGGTTAGCCCCCGGCTCGATGACCACGCTCTGACTGACCGAGCCCTCCTCGAAGGAGGCGATGCCGCCGAACCAGGTCCACCAGGCGCCGGTGCGCGGCCCGGTGCCGGTGCCGGTGCCGCGGCTCGGCACGTCGCACAGCGGCGTGCCGAAGTTGGTCGAGGCCTCGGCCCAGAAGGGGTTCGGGGTGCCGGCCTCGAAGCTCGGGTCGTCGACCACGTTGCCGCCGGCGTTGGTCAGGGCGGCGACGTTGTTGCCCGCGGGGTCGAAGAGGTCGCCCGAGACCGTCGCGGTGACGCTCACCGTCTGGCAGGCCGGGGTGTTGAACCGGACCATGACCTCGCAGTCGCGGCTGGCGCCGGCAGCCAGTCCGCCGATGTTCCAGCTCCAGCTGCCGCTGCCGCCGCAGGAGCTGCTCACCACCGCGAGCTGGGCCGGCAGGGCCATCGCCACGGCGACCCCGGTCTGGTCGTCGGGGCCGTTGTTGGTCACCGTCACGTCGAGGGGGAAGGCGCCCGGGAAGCCGAAACCGAGGGGCGCCGCGAGACCGATCTCCAGGTCGCCGAAGGGCGGCTGGGTGAACAGCACGGCGAGGTTGGCGGCCAGGTAGGTGCCGTCGCAGCCGTAGGTCAGGCCGATGTCCTGGGCGTGGTTCTCGATGCCGGTGGTGGCGCCCGAGCCGAGCTCGGCGCCCGGGTCGAGGAACTGCAGCACGATGTCGCCGCTGTCGAAGAGGATCGCCTCGAAGGTGCCGGCGCTCGTGCACGCCGCACCGCCGGGGAAGTGGCAGAAGCCCTCGAACTCGACGACCAGGCAGGCGCCGCCGTAGCCGCCCCACGGGCAGCTGCCGGCGGCGAAGGTCTGGTACCAGATCGGGTCGGAGGTGTCGCCCGGGTCGAGGTCGTCCCAGTGCACCGCGATCATGCCCGGGTTGCCGCTGCTGCTCGGCAGCGGGCAGTCGTTGGCCAGGTCGCTGCCGGCGCTGTCGGAGAAGCTGATGAAGCCGTTCGAGCTGACGTGGAAGCTGGTCTCCAGGACGCCGTAGAAGGGGAACGAGAAGCCGATCGGCAGCGCCCCGGTGATCTGGTCGTCGCCGAGCAGCACCTGGGTGCCGGTGGCGTTGATCTCGACCCACTGGA
>CAZKKP010000351.1:0-4696 GCA_964553295.1 uncultured Thermoanaerobaculia bacterium
GACAGGGCGGCGAAGGGCCGCCGCGCGAGGCTGCCGAGGCCGACGCGGTCGAGGGTCTCGGCGGCGGCCCGGCGGTCGGCCGCGCGATGACCGCCCCAACGGCGATCCGGGGTCAGGCGGCCGGTGAGCACGACCTCCTGGACGGTGATCGGGAACTGCCGGTCGAGAGCGGCGTACTGCGGCATGTAGCCGATACGACGACGGGCCCGGTGCGGGCTTTCCCCGAGGACCCGGATCGACCCCGCGGCCGGCTCGAGCAGACCGAGGAGCAGCTTGAGGAGCGTCGTCTTGCCGCCGCCGTTGGGTCCGATCATGCTCGCGAAGTCGCCGCGTTCGATGGTGAAGGTCGCGTCCTCCACCACCGGGTTGAGGCCGTCGAAGCTGAAGGTGACACCCTCGACCGCGACGATGGGCGGCTGGATGGGCACCGGTCAGCCGCCGAGAGCGGCGGCGACGCGCCGGGCCATGCGCTCGAGATTGGCGGCGAGGTCGGGGGCGAGAGGGTCGAGCTCGACCACCTCGGCGCCCAGGGCGCGCGCGGCGGCGTCGGCCGAACGGCCGGCAAGCTGCGGTTGGACGAACAGGGTGCCGAGGCTCTCCGCCCGGGCGGTCTCGACCAGCGCGGCGAGCTGTCGTGGTGTCGGCTCCTTGCCGCCGACCTCGACCGACAGCTGTCGCAGCTGGTAGCGGCGGGCGAAGTAGCCGTAGGCCGGGTGAAAGACCAGGATCGACCGGTCGTGGTACGGCGCGAGCAGCGCCCCCAGGCGACGGTCGAGCTCCCCCAGCTCGCGGCTGTAGTCCTCGGAGTTGGCGGTGAACAGCTCACAGCGGCACGGGTCGAGGAGGCACAGGGTGGCAGCGATCGTGGCCGCCTGGCGGGCGACCAGCTGCGGGTCGAGCCAGACGTGGGGGTCCGACTCCTCGTGATGGTGGTCTTCGTCGGCGCCACCGTGCCGGCCGTGGTCGGGGTGCATGGGCATCAGCTCGAGACCCTCGCGGGCGTCGACGAAGTGCAGGCCGGGCGCCAGGCTGGCGAGCTTGCCGACCAGGGTTCGCTCGAAGGGCAGGCCGGTGCGGACGTAGAGGTCGGCGCCGGACAGCTCCGCCAGACGCCGTGAGGTCGGGGCGTAGGTCTCGGGGGACCGGCCGGGCTCGACCAGCACCTCGACCGTGACCCGGTCGCCGCCGACCCGCGCGACGATCTCGGCCTGGGGCGGCACGCTCACCCAGACCGCGAGCGGGGGTTCACCTTCGTCTGCAGAGGCGAAGGTCCCGGCGACCAGCAGCAGCAGCGGCAGCAGGCCGAGCCCCTTCATGGCAGCTCTACCCCGCCGTCGGCCGCCGTACAGACGATGTGTCGCTCGTGGCAGTCGCCGCACCGCTGGACTGCGTGGTGCTGTTCGAACTCGTGCCAGTGCTGGCGCTGTCTGAGGCTCAGAACCCCGGTGCCCTGGCACAAGGGGCACACGCCCTCGAGCGCCGCCAGCACCGCGGCCCGGATGAACTCCGATCGGTTGGCGATGCCCTCCATGGCCGCCACCAGGGCCGGGTCGGCCTTGAAGGTCACGATCTGGGACATGTCCTGGCTGCGCACCCTCGCCTCCGTGGTGATACACGGTATTACCGCTCCTCCGCCCGGTCAAGGGGCGGACTGGAGGCCGGCCACCGAGGCGAGCACCGCCAGCGGTCCGACGCGCCGCACGCGGTCGAGCTGGTTCCGGTCCGAGACCAGCAGCGAGCCGGCGAAGCCGAGGGCGTTGACCGAGATCCCCGCGAAGTGCTCGCACCGCCGCGGCACGACCATCATCCAGTCGCGAGTGACGAGCAGGTTGAAGGGATGGCCCGGTCGTCGCTCGCACACCGCCTCGTGGAGTGTGCTGAAGACCCGTCGGAGACGATCGGGATCGAGCCACGACGACGGCGCCGAGCGGCGCTGCACCGCGTGGGCGAAGCCCAGCTCGGGCACCCGCTGGACGCTCCCTGCGGGGACGCCCTCAAGGAGGTGCTCGATGGGAGTCTTCCCCGGCCCGAACCCGATCGGCAGCGGCACCAGCTGCAGGTGCTTGTGCTCCTGGCTGGCCCCGGCGACCGCCGAGGAGTTGAAGAAGCACAGCCCTTCGGCTCTCTGGAGGCAGGCGCCGAGGGCCGCGAAGTCGTGGCGCGACATCGGGTCGGTCTGCGCCTCGAAGTCGCGGGTGACGATGAGCAGGTGACGGTCGAGGACCGGGAACTTGTTCAGCACGAGAAGGTGGGTCGGTGACAGGGCATCGACGCACAGCTCGGGCGGCGGATCGAGGAAGGGGTTCCCGCGCGACCGTCGCTGGTCGCCGAGCGCAGCCAGCTTGCGCCGAGCGGCGCCGAGGACATGGACCGTGAAACGGATCCCTCCGTCGTCCACCTGTGAACTGGAGGTGGTGATCGGGCACAGGACCCCGGCCTCTGAAGCCTCAGCGATGCGATCGTCGACCGCACGCCAGAACCCGGCGCCTGGTGCGTTCATCTCAGACTTGGGGGAGGAGGCGTACGCCCACCCGCGGGTGAGCCGGCGTCGCCGCGCGCTGAGCGCGCGGGCAACCGAAGGTGAGATTCCGATCGGCGAGCCCGGGACGTGGAAACGCCGCCCGGCAGGGCGGCGGTGGTGTCACGCTGGTGGAGCCGATCGGGATCGAACCGACGACCTCTTGAATGCCATTCAAGCGCTCTCCCAACTGAGCTACGGCCCCACAGGGACTCGAGGTTATAGCGAAGGCCCCGCGGTTTGTCAAACGTCTGAGGATGATAGAATGCAGCGACAGGGAAGCGCGTGGGGCCTGGTGGCTTCCGCGGACTTCAAATCCGTCGGGCCGGCTCCAGTCGGGTCGGTCGGAGGGTTCGATTCCCTTGCGCTTCCGCCATTCTTCTCTTCCACCACGAGGTGTCGCCGTCCAGGGGGGGCCGGGACCGAATGTCGAGCTCCGACTTCGTCTACCGTGGGGATGTGGCCACCACGGCGCTCCCGGAGGTGTTCGCCACGGTGCACCGTTACGGTGTTCCGGGGGTCATGGAGCTGGTCCGTGACGAGGAGCGCAAGCGGGTCTACTTCCTCGACGGGGATGTGATCTTCGCGACCTCGAGCGACCGCGCCGAGTCGCTCGGCGACTTCCTGCTCCGGGACGGCAAGATCAGCAAGGCCCAGCTCCGGGTGTCCGTCGACGAGATGGAGCGCAACCCCGGCACCCGGCACGGCGCGATCCTGGTGCAGATGGGGTTTCTGACCGCCGAGGAGCTCGGCGCGGCGGTCCGCGGGCAGGTGCAGACGATCCTGTGGAGTCTGTTCAACTGGGACCGAGGGTCGGTGACCTTCAGGGTCGGCCGCTACCGGGACGACGAGGTGTTCAAGATCAAGATCCCCACGCCGCGGGTGGTGCTCGGCGGCTGCAAGCGGATCCTCGAGCCGAAGAGGATCATGGCGGTGCTCGGTGGGCGGTCGGCGGTGTTCGCCCAGCGGCCGCGGGCGCAGCACCTGGCGACGCTGTTGCTCGAGGACAGCGAGCAGCGCCTGCTCGACCTCGTGGACGGTCATCGGACCCTGCTCGAGCTGTGCGAGAACGGGCCGGCGAACCCCGGCCTCAACGCCCGGACGCTCTATGCCTTCCTGGTCCTCGGCATGGTCGAGCCGGCGACGGCGACGGCAACGGCGATCAAGATCCAGGTGCGGGGCTCGTGACGAGACCGGCGCCCCGCGGGTAGCCGGGAACCCGCTCGAAGGAGAGCCGGGAACCGACGGCGATGCCATGCTTCAGGGCGTGACCGGCGTTGATCTCGAGCACCGCCCGAGCCGGCGCGGACGACTGGTACTGCGGACAGGGATCGGCGGCGCACGGCCTGGCGTCTGCGATGACGTCGACCACGAGCCCTTCACTGTCGAGGAAGACCAGGTCCAGCGGGATCAGGGTGTTCTTCATCCAGAAGCTCGGCTGACGTTCGTGGTCGAAGAGGAAGAGCATGCCGCGGTCGGAAGCCAGCGCCGGCCGGAACATGAGGCCTTGGGAGATCTCGTCGGGGGTGACGGCGAGCTCGAGCTCGACGCGCTGACCGTCCGGTAGGAGAACCGCCGGCAGCTCGTGGCGGAGGCTCCTGACGGCTGCGGCGCCGGTCGGGGGCGGACCGTCGACCGGCGCCGGCGCACAGGCGGTCATCACGCCCCCGAGGAAGACGGCCGCCCATGTCCGCAGCAATCCGTGTCGTCTCACCATCGAGCGTTGTCCTCCCGGAGTCAGTCGGTCGGTCGGCCCGGACCCCGGTCCTCGTCCCGGATCAGGCCGAGCTTGTCGGCATGATAGCGGAAGGCGCGGTACGACAGCCGCAGCAGGTCGGCGGCGGCCTTCTGCTGGCCTCCGGCGCGCTCCAGCGCCTGGCGCATCAGTGACCGTCGCTGGGCCTCCAGGTGTTCCTCGAGGTCGAGGCCCTCCTCGGGAAGGCTCGTGTGCTCGGGCGCCGGGTCCGACGGCGAGCCCCGAAGGTGCTCCGGCAGGCTCCCCGAGGAGATGATCTCGCCGGCTTCCAGGGCGACCGTGCGTTCGATGACGTTCTCCAGCTCGCGGACGTTTCCCGGCCACCGGTAGGCCTGTAGGACGCGGACGGCGTCGGCGGTGAGGCGCTTGGGCGCCAGGCCGAAACGCCGGCAGGTGCGCTCGACGAAGTGCCGGGCCAGTGT
>CAZKKP010000352.1:0-4678 GCA_964553295.1 uncultured Thermoanaerobaculia bacterium
TGCCCACCTGCCGCGGCGCTCCGGCCGCCGGTGGCGGGGGCAGGCCCGTTCGCTCGCCGCCGCGGACCTGGACCAGGACCGAGCCTGCCACCGAAGCCAGGGCGGCCAGCAGCACCGTGGCCCCGGCCACGCCCGTCCAGCCCCGCGGCACCCGAGCGAGACCGCGGCGGACGCCGCCCACGAGGCGTCGTGGCAGCCCGCGCGGCGCCACCCTGTCGAGCTCCCGGCGCAGAAAGCGGTCGAGCTCGGCGCGCGCGACCGTCACCAGGCGCTCGAGCTCGCGGTCGTCACGGGCGTCGCCGCGAGCCAGCAGCAGCTCGATCCGATCGCTGTCCAGCCAGACCTGCGGCAGCAGGCCCTCGATCTCGGTCGGCCCCCGACGATCGACCTCGCGGGCGAGCAGCTCGTCGAGGTGAGCGGCGGTCCGGACGCGCAGCCCGTGGGCGAAGAGCCGCACCTCGGGGCTCGGCCCGAGGCCGACGGCGCCGCACAGGCCGGGCCTGCGGAAGTGGACCGAGGGCGGCGGCAGCTCGAGCTCGCGGCTCACGGACCGGCCGGCCACCAGCACCTCGAGCGCCTGCTCGGGAGCGTCACGGCAGCGCAGGAACGGGGCGTCCGAGCGGACCGCCTCCGCCACCCTGGCGGCGAGGTCGAGACCGCTGTCGGGCCGCTCGAGCCGGACCTCGGTCCCCTGGTCGAGGCTTGAGGGCCGGATCACCGCGTGCTCGAGCCTGCCGCCGAACTCCCCCCACCAGCCGGGCCCGTCGGCCGGCCGCGAACCGACCTGGATCCGCGTCGGGCCGAAGCGCAGCACCGACCAGAAGCCGATGCCGAACCGGCCGGCCGCCCGGGAGGCGCCCCGCTTGCTCGAGGCGTACAGGGTGAAGAGGTACCTCCGGGCATGCTCGGCGGACATGCCCTCGCCGTCGTCGCGACAGATCAGCCGCTCGACGCCGTCGTCACGCTCGACCCGCCACTCGACCCGCCGCGCCCCGGCGTCGCGGGCGTTCTGCAGCAGCTCCCGGACGAAGACCCAGTCGTCCCGCCCGTAACGGGCAGCCTCCTGGCGGGCGCGGGACAGGGCGCCGAACCCCGGAGACGGCGAGTCCGTCATGTCCTGATTGTAGGTGGCCGGCAGGACGCCGGCACGTGCCCGGACTGCCGGCGCCCCTCGTCAGAAGAGGGGCTCCGGGCTGTTCCAGGGCATGTCGGCGCGGGTCTCCAACGGCGAGACCATGTCGCCGCCCCAGACGCTCGAACTCTGGTCGCAGGTCGGACAGACCCAGTCCTGGCCGATCTCGGTCGCGTCGGCGCGCTCGGAGGACCAGGACGAGGCGGCGCCGCAGAAGGTGCACTCCGGGGCTCGGGGGTTCTCGATCATAAGAATGACTCCTCGTCTCGATATCTACAGACGCACTGTAGATCCCGCTCCACATCGCCGCAAGGCGTGCTGCGGCAATCCCGTGCCGAGTCGCGGCACCATCACCGCCAGGGAGCTTCCCACCCACCGCTCCAGCTCGCCGAACCTGCCGGCGAGCCGGGGGTCAACGCATCGTCGTCATCAGAGCGCCATCAGGGCGAGGCCGCAGCGTCCGGCGGCGGCGCCAGCAGCTCCTCGAGGCGGCTCACCGTCGCCGCGAAGAGCTCGAGGGCGGCCGCGATCGGCTCCGGCCTGGTGAGGTCGACGCCGGCCCGGCGGAGCAGCTCCAGGGGCGGCGCCGAGGACCCGGCCCGCAGCATCTCGAGGTAGGCGGCGCGCTCGGCGTCCCCTCCCTCGAGCATCCCCTCGGCCAGGGCGACTCCCGAGGCAAGCCCGGTGGCGTAGGTGAAGACATAGTACTTCCAGTAGAAGTGCGGGATGTAGGCCCACTCGACAGCATCGTGGTCGTCGACGGTGTAGGCCGGACCGTAGAACTCCCTGACCAGACCGATGTAGATCTCGTTGAGCCTCTCGGCGGTCACCGGCTGGCCGCTCTCGACGAGCTCGTGGAACGCCAGCTCGAACTGGGCGAACAGCGCCTGCCGGTAGATCGTCGTGCGGATCGACTCGGCGAGCTCGGTCAGCAGCCACGCCCGCTCGGCGTCGCTCGTCGCCCGCTCGGTCATGTAGCGGGAGAGCAGGACCTCGTTGCAGGTCGAGGCGACCTCGGCGAGGAAGGGCACGTAGCGCCAGCTGACGTAGGGCTGGGACTCCATGGAGAGGTGCGAGTGCAGCGCATGCCCGAGCTCGTGGGCGAGCGTCGAGACGTCGTTGAAGCGGTTCTGGAAGTTCATCTTGACGAAGGGGCGGACGCCGTAGGCCGAGGCCGAGAAGGCGCCCGACCCCTTGTCACGGTGTGGATAGACGTCGACCCAGCCGTTGGCCGGGTCGATCGCCGTGCGCAGCACGGCGCCGTACTCCGAACCGAGCGGCGCCAGTGCGTCGACGATCGCCTGCGCGCCCTCGGCGTAGGACATCTCTCGGTCGACGCCCTCGACGAGAGGCACGTAGAGGTCGTAGAGGTGCACCGTCTCGAGCCCCATCACCCGCCGGCGCAGCTCGACGTAGCGGTGCAGCGCGCCGGCGTGCTCCCGCACCGTGGCCACCAGGTTGCGATAGACCGCCGGGTCGATGTCGTCCTTGTCGAGGTACGCCTCCAGCGCGGTGTCGTAGCGCCGCGCCCGGGCGAGGAACACGTCGAAGCTCGCCTGGCCGGCGAGGGTCGCCGCGAAGGTGTTCTCGAACCTCTTGAGCGTCGTGAACATCGCCTCGACCGCCCGGCGGCGGACCTCGCGGTCCGCCGAGGCCCGGAGGCGGCCGAAGTTGGCGAAGGTGAGCTGCACCTCCTGGCCGTCCTCGCCGACGATCCTCGGCAGCGGCAGCTCCGAGATCAGCGCGACGAAGGCGCTCTCCGAGTGCGACGGCAGTTCGTTGAGGTCGATCTGGGCCCACAGGTTGTCGCCCGCGAGGGCGAGCACGCGCTCGGCGTCGGCGTCGAGGACGGCGCCGAACCGACGGCGGAGGGAGTCGACGAAGGGCCCGAACGCCTCCAGCTCCGGGCTGGCGGCCCGCCAGGTCGCCAGGGTCTCGCCGTCGAGCCCGAGGATCGCCCGCCGCAGATGCGGACCCTCCGCCATCAGGTCGCCGGTGAGAGCCAGGGCCCGCTGGTGGCGGGCGATCGCGGCGGCATCGGTCTGCGCCGTTTCCCGGGCCAGGTTGGCGTGCAGGGTCAACCGATTCACCCGGCGATCTGCGTTGAAGAAGGCCTCGAGGTACGCGACCAGTCGGTCGACGTCCCCGGGGTCGCGCAAGGCCGCCAGGGCGGCCACCTCGCGCCGCGCCGCCTCGAGCTGCTGCTCCCAGGTCTCGAGGTCCGCGACCAGCGCGTCGAGCTGCCAGCGGAAGACCTCGGGCACCGCCGAGCGCTCGATGTTGGCGTCCGGCGTGAAGTGCGGCAGGTCCTCGAGCGCGGCCATTGCCGCGCCTCCGGGAACCAGCAGGGCCAGGGTCGCGAGCATCGCCGTCGAGCTCTTGCTCATGGTCACCTCCGGCACGGGATCAGGACCCGGCGCGGCCGAGCATACACCAGCCGGTGGCACGGGGATCCGGGCCCGCGAGGTTGTCAGATCCACGACCTCGGTCGGCTGCGCGGGCGAAGCAGTCCCCGTCCCCGAGAGCTGAAATATGAGCACGCATGACTCATGTTACTGCACCGGGGGGCCTTCCCAGGATCTGAGTAGATTACTATCAGAAATTTGACCACGGGGCTTGACAGACGCCGGCACAATCGCTATATTCACTCCTGGCAGTCGTCATCGACGACTGCTGAACTCAAAGAACAACTCGAAGGGAGAGAGGAAGATGAGCATAAGACCCCTGTACGACCGGGTGCTTCTGAAGCGGATCGAGAAGGCCGAGCAGGTCCGCGGCGGGATCATCATTCCGGACACCGCCAAGGAAAAGCCGCAGGAGGCCGAGGTGGTCGCCGTCGGTGAGGGCAAGCTCGACGACAACGGCAAGCGCCTCCCGATGACCGTGAAGGTCGGCGACCACATCCTGATCGGCAAGTACACCGGCCAGGACATCAAGATCGACGACCAGGAGCACACCATCGTGCGCGAGGACGAGATCCTCGCCATCATCCAGAAGTAAGGGAGGCGCAGAATCATGGCTGCCAAGCAGATCGTCTACTCCGAGGAGGCTCGGAGCAAAATCCTCGCGGGCGTCAACAAGCTCGCCGACGCGGTCAAGGTGACGCTCGGCCCCAAGGGCCGAAACGTCGTCCTCGAAAAGAAGTTCGGCTCACCGCTCATCACCAAGGACGGGGTCACCGTCGCCAAGGAGATCGAGCTGGGCGATCCCCTCGAGAACATGGGCGCCCAGATGGTCCGCGAGGTCGCCTCCAAGACCTCCGACGTCGCCGGCGACGGGACCACCACCGCGACCGTGCTCGCCCAGTCGATCTACCGCGAGGGCATCAAGAACGTCACCGCCGGCGCCAACCCCATGGAGCTCAAGCGCGGCGTCGACCTCGCGGTCAAGGCTGCGGTCGAGCACATCAAGGGCATGTCGAAGCCGGTCGAGGGTGACGCGATCGCCCACGTCGCCACCATCTCCGCCAACGCCGACTCCGAGATCGGCCAGATCATCAAGGAGGCGATGGAGAAGGTCGGCAAGGACGGCGTGATCACGGTCGAG
>CAZKKP010000353.1:0-4676 GCA_964553295.1 uncultured Thermoanaerobaculia bacterium
TTGCCGAAGCGGCTCACGGACAGCCAGGCCCAGCCGGAGCCGAAGCGGGTCGCCGCGGCGGTCGAGAATGCCTTCTTGAAGTCCTCGAAGGCGCCGAGCTCGGCGCGCATCGCGTCGGCCAGCGCGCCGGTGGGCTCGCCACCGCCGCTGGCGCTGAGCAGGGTCCAGAACAGCGAGTGGTTGTAGTGGCCGCCGCCGTTGTTGCGCACCGCGGTGCGGATCGACTCGGGCAGGCTCGCCAGGTTGGCGATCAGGCCCTCAACCGCGACGTCGGCAAGCTCGGGATGACCCTCCAGCGCCGCGTTGAGATTGTTGACATAGGCGGCGTGGTGTTTGCCGTGGTGGATCTCCATCGTCTGGGCATCGATGTGCGGCGCCAGGGCGTCGAGGGCGTAGGGCAGGGCGGGGAGCTGGTGGTTGGCCATGAATCGTGTTCCTCCTGGGTTTCGGGCCGCGATCGGGCGCGTCCCTCTTTGACTTCAGATGGGATGAAGTCTCATTTGCAGGAGAATATTCCGCTCGCCCGCACCCCCGGCGGTTTCTTCGCTCGGCTCAGGTCGCCTTGCGGATGGCGCGCGTCGACCGCATCCGGATGACGTCCCGGCGCATCAGGCCGTCGACCAGCAGCAGGTTTTCGGTCTGCGAGCCGGGCGCCATCTTGAGGATCTCGCCGAGGGTGTAGGCGCCGTTGATCCGGGACAGCAGGTAACCCTCGGTCGGGCTGCAGCTGATGCTGGTGAGCTGGGCGACCGGTATGGCGAGCTCGGGCACCGCGGCCTCGTCGATGGCCAGCCCCGCGACCTTCTCCTCGACGGCGCGCTCGAGGCCCGCGGCATGCTCGAGGATCTCTTTACGATCGCCGTACTTGTCGCGGAGCTCGTCGAGACAGCGCAGCACCCGCGCGAGCTCGCCCGCGGCGAGCAGCCGCTGCGCCTCCTTGACCAGAACCCGCCACGAGCCCTGGGAGAAGCCGGGGATCGGCATCGTCTCGGGCTTCGGCTCGAGGATCTGGAAGAGCCCCTGTGTGACCCCCCCGAAGACGAAGAGCAGCACGTGGAACAGCGGGATGCGGCAGGCGAGCGCGATCTCCTCGATGCTGTTGCGGCCGGTGATCTCACGCAGGATCGACAGCTCCGTCGGTCCCATGCTCTGGACGTCGACCGCCCGCACGACCCGCGGCACCCAGGAGGCATCCGGGATCATCGTGCGGCAGCGCAACCACTCGTCCCGCCGCCGCACACCCTCCAGGACGAGGGTGTCCACGGCCACGCCAAGGGGTTGGAACTTCTTGGCCGGGAGGATGTTCTCGAGAAAGCGGAAGTCCCCCTCGTCCCACAGGAAGAGCTCGTAGATGGCCTCCTCGGTCTTGACCTGGAGGATGTTGAGCAGCTCCTGCCGGGTCAGGTGGCCGACGATGACCAGCAGCTCGCCGAGCAGGGTGCCGTGCCGGTCCTGCATGTCGAGCAGCTCCTGGAGTTCGTCCTCGCCGACGTAGCCCCAGCCGACGAGGTAGTAGCCGAGGAACTCCTTGGGGTTGTCCGAGGCGGCGGCGACCACCAGGCCTTCACGGAAGTAGATCTTCTTGTGGAAGGGATCGCCCTCGACCGCCAGGGTCCCGGTCTTCCGACTCTGGGACACCCACTGCAGGATGTCGGCAAAGGGCATGGTGCGCAGGTTGCCGCTGATCGACATCGCAGCTCACCCTGCCGCGGCCCGGCGGCGACACGCTCGCGGGCCCTCCCCTGATCCGAAAGCACAATGACAAGTCACTCTTAACAAGTGAGTTACAATCGCTCCGCCAGGATTATACCATGCGGATGCGATGCCCGAGCGGGGATCCTGCCGGCAGGACGTCGGATCCCGGCTCACCCCGACCGGTCTGCCCCGGGCGCGACCCGCCGTCATGCCGGTCGGGCAACGCTCCTCGGCATCCGGACGGTCTCGCGCAGGTACCGGTCGATTCCCTCCGACGCCTTCTTGCCGGCGCCCATCGCCAGGATGACGGTGGCCGCTCCGGTGACGATGTCGCCGCCGGCGAAGACGCCCGGGATCGAGGTCATCATGGTCGCCTCGTCGACGACGATGTTGCCCCAGCGGTTCAGCTTGAGCCCTTCGGTGGTGGTCGTCACCAGCGGGTTCGGCCCCTGGCCGATGCCCATCACGATGGTGTCGAGCTCGATGTCGTACTGGGCGCCCTCGATGGGCACCGTCCGCCGTCGTCCGGAGGCGTCGGGCTCGCCGAGCTCCATCTTCTGGACGCGGGCGCCGGTGACGCAGCCGTTCTCGTCGCCGTAGATCTCCACCGGCGAGCTCAGCCAGCGAAAGTCGATCCCCTCCTCCTCGGCGTGCTCGAGCTCCTCGATGCGCGCCGGGGACTCGTCCCGGGTGCGGCGATACAGACAGACGACCTGCTTCGAGCCGAGCCGCAGCGCGGTGCGCAGGCAGTCCATGGCGACGTTGCCGGAGCCCACCACCGCGACCCGGTCGCCGTAGACCACGGGCGTGTCATAGCTCGGAAAGGCGAAGGCCTTCATGAGGTTGACCCGGGTGAGGAACTCGTTGGCCGAGTAGACGCCGATGTAGTTCTCGCCGGGGATGCCCATGAAGTAGGGCAGGCCGGCGCCGGTGCCGACGAAGACGGCGTCGTAGTGGTACTCGTCGAACAGCTCCTGGACCGAGGCCGTCTTGCCGATGACGAAGTTGCAGCGGAACTCGACACCGAGCTTCTCGAGGTTCGCGATCTCGTCGTGGACGATCTGCTTGGGCAGGCGGAACTCGGGGATGCCGTACACCAGCACGCCGCCCGGCTTGTGCAGGGCCTCGAAGATGGTGACATGGTGGCCGCGCAGGGCGAGGTCGGCGGCGCAGGCGAGACCGGCCGGACCGGAGCCCACGATCGCCACCTTGAAGCCGGTCGGCGACGCCTGCTCGGGCATCCGGATCTCGCCACGCACCCGCTCCCAGTCGGCGACGAAGCGCTCGAGCCGGCCGACCGCCACCGGCAGACCCTTGTTGCCAACCACGCAGACCTGCTCGCACTGGTCCTCCTGCGGGCAGACGCGACCGCAGATCGCCGGCAGGGTGTTGTCCTTCTTGATGATCGCCAGGGCGCGCTCGAAGTCCTCATGCTGGATGGCGGCGACGAAGGCGGGAATGTCGATGCCCACCGGGCAGCCGTCGACGCACTTCGGTTTCTTGCACTCGAGGCAGCGGTCGGCCTCGGCCACCGCCAGCTCGGGGGTGAACCCGAGGGCGACCTCGTTGAAGTTGTGGACCCGGACCTCGGGCTCCTGCGCCGGCATCGGCTGGCGCGGGATCTTCATGCGCTCCTTCTTCTCGAGCTGGGGCCGTGCCATCACTTCACCTCCACCCCTTCGGTCGCCAGGCACGCGTGGTGCTCCAGCCAACGGCGGCGCGCCGCCTCCTCCTGGGCGAGGTAGGTGCGCTGGCGCTTCATCATGAGGTCGAAGTCGACCTGGTGGGCGTCGAACTCGGGTCCGTCGACGCAGACGAACTTGCTCTCGCCGCCGACCGCCACCCGGCAGCCGCCGCACATGCCGGTGCCGTCGATCATGATCGTGTTGAGCGACACCACGGTCGGGATCTCGAGCGGCCTGGTCATGTCGGCGACCGCCTTCATCATGATCGCGGGACCGATGGCGATGACCATCGCCGGCTTGCCGTGCTCCGCGATGAAGGCGTCCAGCGCGTGGGTCACCAGGCCCTTGCGGCCGAAGCTGCCGTCGTCGGTGGTGTAGATCATCTCGTGGGAAGCCTCGGTCATCTCGTCGCGCAGGATGACCAGCTCCCGGGTGCGGCCGCCGAGGATCGAGACGACGTGGTTGCCGGCCTCCTTGAGGGCCCTGGCGATGGGCAGCAGCGGCGCGATGCCGGCGCCGCCGCCGACGCACACGCAGGTGCCCCAGCTCTCGATGTGGGTCGGCGTACCGAGCGGTCCGACAACCTGGATGTCGGCGCCCTCGGGCATGACGCCCATCTCCATGGTCGACTTGCCGACCTCCTGGACGACCAGGGTGATCGTGCCGGCCTCGGGGTCCGAGGCGGCGATGGTCAGTGGGATGCGCTCGCCGTGCTCGCTCAGGAGAACGATCACGAACTGGCCGGCGCGGTGCTTGCGGGCGATCTCCGGCGCCTCGACCAGGTAGCGTTTGAAGGCCGGTGCGATCTCTTCGATCTTCAGCAAGGTTGCCACGGCGCCTCTCCTCTCGATCACGGTGAACCCGGGCGGGACCGCCCGCGACACTCTACAACCGACTGGCGATACTTTCAAGCGAACAAAGGTGTTATGTGTCTCAGAATCGGATCGTGGATCGGGCGCGTCTGAGGGCGCCTCTTGCTTTATGCCTGATTTACGCCTACATTCAGAGAGGCTCGACAGGAGGGACGATGACCGCAGCCCACACCCGCCGCCCGACCGGCGCTCCCGCACGACGTGCCTCGGCGGAGCACTCCGGTGCGCGGCGTCTGCTCGCGACTCTCGACCCCCCGCACGGGATCTTCCAGGGGTGCGATCTGCTGCGCCGCCAGCGTTCCGCCGGCGCCCGCGAGCCGGGGATCCCGCTGCCGGCGGACGGAATCGGACGGCTGCTGCCCGACGGGCTGCCGCGGGGAACCATGGTCGAGCTCGTCGGACGCTCCTCCTGCGGCCGGCTCGC
>CAZKKP010000354.1:0-1307 GCA_964553295.1 uncultured Thermoanaerobaculia bacterium
GGCCCGCCGCTCGGAGGCGCCGGTGCACGAGTCCAGCCACGAGCCCGCCCTGCATCACCTCGACCTTCCCCGCCGAGGGGCCCCGGGAGCGCCGCTGCCGCCGGTCCCTGCCGCACGTCGTGCCCCGGCCCCGCTGGAGCTGCCGCCGAATCTCGAGGCTCGAGGGCGTTGACGGTGCTGCCCCTCCGTCTTCATCTCCAGGTCGTGCACCCTGACACCCACAGGAGGAGTGCCATGAAGTTGAACTTCGCTCGTTTCCGCTCGACGAGGCTCAGCCGGATGGTCGCCGTGCTGCTGGTGCTCGCGGCCGCCCCGGCGGCAGTCGTCGCCGCCCAGCCCCCGGCGGGGGCCGCCGGCGAGGCCGGCTACGGCGCCTTCCCCCTCGTCTTCATCCCCAACCACGGCCAGCTCGACGAGCGGGTCGGTTTCGCGATCAAGGGCCGGGAGACCTCGGTGCTGTTCACCGCGACCGGGCTGACCTATGTGCTGCACGGCGCCGAGGGCGTGCTGCCCGCGGCGGCGGGTGCGCCCGTGCCGGCGAGCGAGAGCTGGGCGGTGGCGCTGGACTTCGTCGGCGCCCGTGCGGACGCCTGGCCGGAGTCGCTGGCCGAGTCCGAGACCGTGGTCTCCTACTTCACCGGCAGGCCGGAGCAGTGGCGAGCGGGCCTCAGGGCGAGCGCCAGGATCGTGTACCGCGAGATCTGGCCGGGAATCGACCTGGAGTTCTCGGGCACCGTCAACCGGTTGAAGTACGATTTCGTGGTCCGGCCCGGCGCCGACCCGGCGAGCATCCGGCTCGCCTATCGTGGCGTCGACCGGGTCGAACTCGGGGCGGACGGCCGACTGCATGTCGTCACTCCCGCCGGTGCTTTCGAGGACGACGCACCGGTCGCCTGGCAGGAGGTCGACGGCGTCGACGTGGGGGTGCCGGTGCACTACGCCCTCGAGCCCGGGGCCGGCGCAGCGGACGACTCGCCCGCCGGTGGAGGCGGCCGCTGGCCGGAGCACCGCTACGGGTTCGCACTCGGCGACTACGACCGCTCCCGGACCCTGGTCGTCGACCCGGCGGTGCTGGTGTACAGCGGGTTCATCGGGAGCTCGGGCAACGACTTCGGTCGGGCCGTCGCAGTGGACGGAGCGGGCAGCGCCTACGTGGTCGGCTCCTCCCACTCGACCGGCACCGACCTCCCGGTCACGGTGGGACCGAGCCTGAGCGCGGGCGGCCACTACGACGTCTTCGTGGCCAAGGTCAACCCGAGCGGGACGGCGCTGGAGTACTGCGGCTACATCGGCGGCGCCGGCCACGA
>CAZKKP010000354.1:1317-4666 GCA_964553295.1 uncultured Thermoanaerobaculia bacterium
GCTTCGGCAACGCCTACGTGGTCGGCACCACCACCAGCAATGCGAGCACCTTTCCGGTGCTCGTCGGCCCCGCCCTGACCAGGGCCGGCCAGGACGATGCCTTCGTGGCCAAGGTGAACCCCGACGGCACCGCCCTGCTGTACTGCGGCTACATCGGCAGCTCGACCAACGACTCGGGCGCCGACATCGCCGTCGACGCTCAGGGGCGGGCCTACGTCATCGGCACAGCCACCTCGAACGATCTGCCGGTGGTCGTCGGACCCGACCTGACCTACAACGGCGGCGTCAACGACGCCTTCGTCGCCAGAGTCAGTGCCAGCGGCAGCAGCCTCGAGTACTGCGGCTACCTCGGCGGCTCAGGCACCGATATCGGGCGCGGCATCGCCGTCGACGGTTCCGGTCGTGCCTACGTTACCGGGCGGACGTCCTCGACGAACTTCCCGACACTGGTGGGCCCCGGTCTGGCCTACGGCGGCGGCGACTACGACGCCTTCGTGACCAGGGTCAGTGCCAGCGGCGGCACCCTCGAGTACAGCGGCTTCTTGGGTGGCGCCCTGGCGGACGAGGGCCGGGGCATCGCGGTGGACGGCTCGAGTCAGGCCCACGTCACCGGCGGCTGGGGGGCCGACGCCTTCGTGGTCAAGCTGAGCGCTGCCGGCGCCCTGCTCCCCTACGGCGGCACCATCGGCGGATCGGGCGACGACCGGGGTAACGCCATCGCCCTGGACCGGGCCGGTCGGGCGAGCATCGCCGGAGTCACCACCTCGGCCGACTTCCCGGTGGTCGACGCGCCCGGCAGCTACGGCGGCGGCCAGGATGCCTTCGTGGTCCGCCTCAACGCCGCTGGCACCAACTTCGTCAACAGCGGCTACCTGGGCGGTCTCGACGACGACTTCGCCATGGGGATCGCGGTGGACGCCTGGGACAACATCTACGTCGTCGGCAGCACCAGCTCCACCGAGAGCAGCTTCCCGGTGACCGGCGGCCCCCATCTGACCCACAAAGGCGCCAGCGACGCCTTCGTGGCCAAGATCAGTGACAGCTCCTTCGTGTTCGCGGACGGCTTCGAGTCCGGCTCAACCTCCGCCTGGTCGAGCAACCCATGACCGCTCCCCAGCCCCAGCCCGAGCGCCGGCAACGACGTCCGGTGCTCTCGCCGATTTGCCACCACAGGAGCCGACGTGAGTCGCTCGTTGATCCGCCTGTCTGGCTCCGACGCGAGCACCACTACCAGGTACAAGCTACTCTGGGTAGATACGCAGGCAGACAACGTTAGACACCGTGAAAAGGTGCACCATCACGTTCTCGTCGGGTCCGGCACCGATCCGATCAGAGCTTTCTGAGGAGTGTCGCCAGCACCAGCAGGACGAGCCCGGCTGTGACGAGCAAGAACGCGTGCCCGCTCAGGGCGGCCACTGCGCGTAAGTACCCGAGGATCCCGAGCCCACCAAGGGCAACGGCGATCCACCACGTGATGACCTTCGGAGCACTGAGTTTCATTATTGGATCTCCCTTGATCTCCAGGTCTCTTCGAGTGGGGTGCGACGATTCGGCCCGGGCGTGTCCGTGCGACTGCCAGGCCCAAGGAGACCGTGATCACGGCGTGTTCGTTGCCCAGCCCCCGCCGACAGCCCTTCGTCGAGCACGTGGTCGATCGCGGCGGGCGCCTCGGTCTTGAACGGCTTGAGGGTGGCGATGCGGATCCGTTCGCTCTGGGTACCGTCTGGCGAGCTGCGCGGGGATGAAGCCGTTACGCGCCAACAGGGCGAGGGTCAGGTTACGCCGATGGAGCGGCCGCTGCTTTCCGGGAACGGGGGCGTAGTCACCAAGTGCCTTGCTGAACGCGGCCAGCACAGCGGCACACCCGAGACCGATCGCAATCGAGCGCTCCATTCTCGTGTCCTCCATTCGGGGAGGCCGTTCAGGGCCGGGTATACTCGAAGGCGCTCGCCATGAGCGGGATCGCCGCTTGCTCGTCCCATGCCCCCTCCGCCGGCCCTTGCCGGGGGGACGCGACCAGGGAGGCGCGCACGATGAAGCGGTTGGGAGCGTGCCCGACATAGGCGAATGGGTAACAGGTTACGAGGCTGAGTACGGTGTCGCTGGTCGGGTCGAGCACCCAGACGTCCTCGGGGCTCACCACCTCGGTCGAGTCCACGAGGTACTCGTAGGACCCCTCCTGGGTGACGATCCTGATGGCGTCCGTGTGCCGGATGTCCTGCAGCCCGCGGAAGAAGGAGTCGCGATGTCCAGCGAGCGCCATGTTGCCGCCCTCGCCGGGCCGGGCCGTTCCTGGAATGTGGCCGACCGCGATGGCCAGACTGGCATCGTCGACCCCTTCCCGCACGATCGCCTCGATGCCGACACGTGGAATCTCGATACGGCCGAGAACCAGCGGATCACCGCCTCGTGGCGTGGCCGGATCCGGCGTTGTCTCAGTCTCAGAGGAGACGAGAAAAAAGGCGCGCTCCTGACGCGCCTGGTAGACCTTGCTTTTCGAGCTCGCCGCGAAGGCCCATCCAAGGAGCGACGCGCCGATGACACAGAGGGTCACCGCCGTGCAGCAGGGCCACGACGCGGCGCAGGAGACTCTGGTCACGCCGACTGTTTCGCAAGCACGGCGACGCCGAGGGCGGCCAGGACGAAGGCGAGTCCGAGTGCCGCGACGAGGGGGAGATCGCTCGCCGTCTGGGGCAGTCGCCGGGCGTCGGCGCGATTCTCAGCCTGCCGGACCGGAGCAGTCTCGAGCCGCATGGGCCTCTTCTCGGCCACCACGATCGGCTCCATTTCCTTGTTCGGCTTCACCAGGACGAGGGGCACGCTCTCGTACTGCGTTGCCGCCACCTGGGTCGTGACGGCTACCACCGGCTCGTTGACCAGGGCCGCCAGCTCCATGGCACGGTCCTTGGTGTAGGCGATGTCATGGCCAACGTCGGCCAGCGTATCTCCGGAAAACCAGGTGCGCAGCGCCTTCGGGCTGTCGGCGCTCGCCGGGAAGTAGACGAAACGACTGTCGGTATTCCGCACCGCTGTTCGTCCCGAGACATGAGGAATCGAGAGTACGGTGGCGAAGACCTTCGACCCGTCCGGGCTCAGGATCCTCAGCGTGTTGCGGTTGGTGTTGAGGGGAACGACCATGATCTGGTACTCGCCGGGCTCGAGAATCGTGCCGCCAACGTCCAGTGGTTCGGTTACGGTGAAGAACGTCTGCTGATCACTGGCCTGCCCGCTCGCCGTGGTGGCGAGCCCAAGCCCGAGGAGCACCGTGCATAGACCCACTACAAGTCCTCTCATCTCAGCACCTCTTTCCTGTGTCCCGTTCGTTCAGTCTGTTCAGACTCCATCCACG
>CAZKKP010000355.1:0-4646 GCA_964553295.1 uncultured Thermoanaerobaculia bacterium
TGAGGTCGTAATGCGCGTCGTCGGTGGGTTGCCGGTAGCGTGGTGCGTGATTGGGGCGGTGTGTCTTGGCCTCGGGGTGTCGGCGGCACTGGTGGTGCCGGTAGGGGGAAACCCGGACGAGCGCAGCCACCTGGAGACATTAACGTCTCGCGCCGGGGTTCCGGGAGCAGCGTGAGGACCTGCGCGCCGAGCATGCCGTGCCGGCCCTCAATCCGTTCCAGCCCGGAGTCGAGACCTTCCGAATGCGGCTCCAGGGCAAGCCTCTGAGCTCGGTAGCCCTTGACCCGCTATGGTGGGGGCACAGCGCCGCCAGCACCTGGGCAACGTTCGGCCTCATAAACGTGAGACCGCCGGTTTGGGCCTACGGCCTGGCGGCGGGAGCGCGGCGGCCCGGCGCACTGCCGCTGACCGCTGTCGCTGACGACTGCCGCTGCCCACTGTCGCTGCCGCTGCCGCTGTCCCTGTCCTCGATTGACATGGTCCATTTCATGACTCACATTAGGACCATGATTCGGATCAACGTTCACGAGGCGAAGACCCACCTTTCCCGCTACCTCGAGCGGGTCGAGGCCGGCGAGGTGGTGGTGCTGTGCCGGCGCAACGTGCCGGTCGCCGAGATCCGGCCGTTGCCCTCAGAGCGCACCGAGCCACGGCCGATCGGCCTCCACCGGGGGCGGTTCGCGGTGCCGGACAGCTTCTTCGAGCCGTTGCCCGAGGAGCTGCTCGAGGCCTTCGAGGGCCGATGAGGCTGCTGCTCGACACCTGCACGCTGCTCTGGGTCGCCGCCGGCTCGGACCGCCTCTCGGAGCGGGCGCGCTCACTGTTTGCCGACCCCGGCAACACGGTGCTGCTGAGCGCGGTGTCGGCCTGGGAGATCGCGGTCAAGCACCGCCTGGGACGGCTGCCGCTGCCGGCGCCGCCGCAGGCGCTCGTGCCGGAGCTGCGGGAGACCTACGGCCTCGTGCCGCTGCCGCTGGCCGAGGAGGCGGCGGTGCTCGCCGCCGGCCTGCCCGACCACCACCGCGACCCCTTCGACCGACTGCTGGTCTGCCAGGCCATGGCCGAGGGCCTCGTAATCCTCACCCCGGACGAGCAGATCGCCCGCTACCCCGTGCGCACCGCGTGGTGACTGCCGAGACGGCGACCGTCCGCCGCTGGTGCCGGGAACACCGCCGGGCCCTCAGCGGCTGACGGCCGCGCGGCCCCTTGCCAGGGAGGCGAAGATGCCGAGCAGGCACATGGCGGCCGACAGGGTGAACATCGTGCGCATGCTCGCGACGAAGGCGTCGGCTGATGCTGCGCCGATCTCGGTCGGGCCGACACCAACAGCGAGGATGACCATGACCGCGCCCATCGACACGGTCATGCCGAGCTGCCGCATGGTGCCGACGACGGCGCTGGCGACGCCGTAGACCCGCCGGTCGACGGCGTTCATGATGGCCTTGGTGTTGGGTGAGGAGAACAGGGCGAAGCCGACCCCGAGGAGGAGGAGGCAGCCGACGACGTAGCCGAGCGGCGTGTCCCGGCCGACGGCACTGAGCAGACCGAGCCCGACGAGGGACAGGGTCATGCCGATCGACGCTACCGTGCGCGGCTCGACCCGGTCCGACAGGCGGCCGGCAGTCGGCGACAGCAGCGCCTGGGCGAGCGGCTGCAGCACCAGCACGAGACCTGCCTGCCGGGGCGACAGCCCGCGGACCTCCTGCAGGTAGAGGCTGAGCAGGAAGGTGACGGCGAAGGTCGCCGCGTAGTTGATCAGAGCGGCCAGGCTCGAGAAGGCGAAGACGCGATTATGGCGGAACAGGCCGATGTCGAGGAGGGGCTCGTCGCGGCCGAGCTCGAAGAGGATGAAGCCGACCAGGCCGAGCAGACCGAAGCCGAGCAGCGCCACGGAGCCGGCCCCGGGCAGGCCGGCGAGGGAGTAGACCGTCGCCGCCAGCGACACGACGAGGATTGCCGCCCCCTGCCAGTCGAAGCGCGCGCCCTCGGCGTCGGCCCACTCGCCCTTGAGCACCAGGGTGATGAGTGCGACCAGCAACAGGCCGACCGGCAGGTTGAACCAGAAGATGAAACGCCAGCCGAGGTGCTCGGTGACCAGGCCGCCGACGAACGGCCCCGACGACAGCCCGAGGTAGACCGCGGCGACGTTGACGCCGAGCACCCGGCCGCGCTGCTCGGGCGGGAACACCGAGACCAGGATGGCCATGCCGGTGGCGAAGATCATCGACGAGCCGAAGCCCTGGAGGGCGCGGCCGACGATCACCACCGCCCCCGACGGCGCCAGCGCGATGACGAGCGACGCGAG
Source organism: uncultured Thermoanaerobaculia bacterium (assembly GCA_964553295.1). GTDB lineage: Bacteria > Acidobacteriota > Thermoanaerobaculia > Thermoanaerobaculales > Sulfomarinibacteraceae > CAZKKP01. The sequence continues at coordinate 2,306 of CAZKKP010000355.1, forward strand.
GGTGAAGACGACCACCCCGGAGCTGTAGATCCTGCGCCGCCCGTGGATGTCCCCGAGCCGGCCGAAGGGAATCGCGAAGGCCGCGGCGGTGGTGAGGAAGGCCATGTTGACCCAGCCGAGCCCGACCGGGGTCATGGCGAGTTCGCGACCCATCGACGGCAGGGCGACGTTCACCGACGAGCCCATGAACGGGCCCAGGAAGGAGGTCACGGTGGCGACCACCAGCGCCGCCCGCCGCGTCGCATGCGGCTGCAGCGGGGCGCCGAGGTCGCCAGCCCGGGGAGTCGTGTCGGCGCCCATACGCGTCAGGGACGTCCCGCGAGGGCCTCGCGGGCACGTCGCTTCGCCTCGTCGAGCTCGGCCAGCGGGGTGTTCTTCTCGGTGACGTGCCAGGTCACCCGGTGACGCCGCTGCAGCTCGTCGAGGCGCTCCCAGAGCTCGCGATGGGCGACCGGGCGGTCCTCGGCCGTCCGCCATCCTCGGGCCCGCCAGCCGGGCAGCCACGAGGTGGCGCCGTCCTTGAGGTAATCGGAGGCGGTGTACAGGTGAACCCGCATCGAGCGCGTGAGGGCCTCCAGCCCGGCCACGGCCGCCACCAGGTGCATCCGGTTGGGCGACGAGCCGGGTTCTCGTCCGGTGAGAGGCCGCTCACTGTCACGATAGCGCAGGATCGACGCCCATCCCCCGGCGCCCTCCTTGCCCGACCAGGCGACGGCCGTGAACAGGTGCACCGCCAGAGGGTCGTCGACCGGCAACGCGTCTCGCGGAATCGCGCTCGCCGCCAGCCGGTCGGCGCGCTCGTTCCAGCGGTTGCCGGCGTGACCGCGGGTCCACCGCCACGACACCCGATGCCGCTCGAGCTCACCGGCCAGCGCCTGCCAGAGGTCCCGGTTCCGCACCTCGGTCTTGCCGGCAGTCTGCCAGCCGCGCCGGCGCCATCCCGCCAGCCACTGGGTGACGCCCCTCTGGAGGTACTGCGAGTCGGTCACCAGGACAAGGGTGGTCGGCTGGTCGAACCAGCGCAGCGCCTCCAGTGCCGCCCGCATCTCCATGCGGTTGTTGGTGGTGTCGGCCTCGCCGCCGCACAGCTCCACCGGCGCCTTGGGTACTCCGAGGATGACCACCCCCCACCCCCCCGGACCGGGGTTGGGGCGGCAGCCGCCGTCGGTGTAGACGGTCACCCCCTGCTTCTGCGAGCCCATGTCGCCCTCCGCCGGATGGGTCAGTCCGCCCATCCGCCAGCCGCCGATCCTACCGGATCACGGACTGCCGGTCGGCCCCCGCCACCACCCGGGCGGCGAGGTGAGGAGCTTCTCGACCGCGCCGGCGGGGGAAGGACGCGCGAACCAGTAGCCCTGGCAGGCGGGGCAGTGAAGGTCCCGGAGCATCTTGACCTGGTCGGCGGTCTCGACACCTTCGGCGATGACCTCGATGCCGAGCTGCGAGGCCAGCCCGAGAATCGAGCGCAGCAGCCGGCCGTTGCCGTTGCAGTGGGGCCCGCAGTCGACGAACGACGGGTGGATCTTGAGGACGTCGAAGCGGAATCGCTCGAGGGACGTGAGGGACGCGTAGTCGACGCCGAAGTCGTCGACCCCGACGCGCACGCCGAGCTCGCGCAGGTCGTCCAGCCGGTTGACCGCGGCCTCGCCGTGGTCGACCGCCGTGCGCTCGGTGATCTCCAGACGGAGCGCCGACGGCGGCAGGCCGAGCTCGGTGAGGATCCCCTGCAGGCGCTCGACCGCCTCGACCCTCATCAGCAGCTTCCCCGACACGTTCACGCTCAACCACAGGTCCCGCAGTGCCGGCAGACGGTCGTGCCAGCTGCACAGCTGGCGGGCGGCCTCCTCGAGGCACCACCAGCCGATGGGCACGATCAGCCCCGACTCCTCGGCCACGGCGAGGAACTCCCCGGGGGCCATCAGGCCGCGCTCCGGGTGGTTCCAGCGCACCAGGGCCTCGACCCCGACCACCGCGCTGCTGTCCAGGCACACCACCGGCTGGTAGTGCATCACCAGCTGACCCTCGGCGACCGCGGTGCGCATCTCGCGCTCCAGTCGCATCAGGGCCGCGGCGCTGCGCTGCATGTCCGGGTCGAACACCCGCACTGTCGCCCGGCCCGACGACTTGGCCCGGTACATCGCGATGTCGGCGTCGCGCAGGATCTCGTCGGGAGAGGTGTAGCCGGACCTGCTCAGAGCCACGCCGATGCTCGCGGTGACCGCCAGCTCGTGGCCGTCGATCCAGAACGGCATCGACAGGGTGTCCTGGAGGCGGTCGGCAATGTGGATGGCGGCCTTCACGTCGGGCGTGCTGTGGGTCAGGATGACGAACTCGTCGCCCG
>CAZKKP010000356.1:0-4643 GCA_964553295.1 uncultured Thermoanaerobaculia bacterium
CCAGCACGAGGAGCCATCGCAGACCACTCTCGACGGCGGCTCGCGCGGTCGGCTTGCCCGTCGCCCGTGGTCGTGTCACTCGAGAGCCTCCCGCGGTGGGACAGGAGAAGCCCCGGTTCCTGAAGTCTCAGGCGATCGTACCACGGCGCCCGGGCCGAACCGGTCCCGGGCCGAGCGGCAACTGCTCCTTCAGCGACCACGCAGCCAGGGACGGCGCTTCGCGGCTTCGCGGCTTCCGAACAGGAAAAGCAGGAAAGAACTCCTGGCGCACACTTCATCACAAACTTCATGATCCATGGTGAGCTGGACTGGCGGCATCGAGCTTCGCGCCTGAAGCGATGGGTGCCGGCCCACCAACTTCTGCAATCTGCTCGGAGTGAGCCCTGTCGCCACCTACCGAAAGCGAACGTTGCACAGTTTGGTGGGCCTGGCGCGGATGTGCTGGATCACCGAACGTGCCTCAGAGGTGGGCTAGAGTCCATTCTCGTTCCCGAGGGAGGTCCGGCGTTGAGGATGACTCGCCTGCTGCTCGTCACCGTCAGCACCCTGCTCGCCGCGGCCCCGACCCTCGCGACCACCTACCAGGTGGGCCCCGGCCGGCCCTACACATCGCTCCAGCAAGTGGCGCCGCTGCTCGACCCCGGCGACGTGGTCGAGGTCGACGGCGGCCACACCTACCCCGGCGACGTCGTCTTCACCCGGCCGGGCACCTCGGCCCAGCCGATCGTCGTCCGCGGCGTGGGCGCCGGGCGGCCGGTGCTCTCCGGCGGGACCAACACCGTCACCTTCCAGTCGCCCTGGCCCTACACCTCCGGCGCCGACTGGTACGTGCTGGAGGGTTTCGAGCTCACCGGCGGCGCCTCGCGCTGCCTCTTCCACCAGGCCGCGGACCTGGTGGTGCGCGACACCGTCGTGCACGGCTGTCCGCAGCACGGCATCCTCGGCGCCGACCAGGGCGCCGGCTCCCTCACCCTGGAGCGGGTCGAGGTCCACTCCTCGGGCTCGGGCACCAGCCGCCACCAGATCTACATGGCCACTGACCAGGTGAACCGACCGGGAAGCGTCTTCCGGATGCTCCACTGCTGGGTCCACGACGCCACAGGGGGCAACAACGTCAAGTCCAGGGCCGAGCGCAACGAGATCTACTACAACTGGGTCGAGGGGGCGCTGTATCACGAGCTCGAGCTCATCGGCCCCGACCCGGGCATGCCCGCGGCGCCGCCCCGGGAGGACTCGGACGTGGTCGGCAACGTGCTGCGCAAGCGCAACAGCAGCTTCTACGTTGTCCGCTTCGGCGGCGACGCCACCGGCGAGACCGCGGGCCGCTACCGGTTCGTCCACAACACCGTGCTGGCCGGCACCAGCGCCGTCTTCCGGATGTTCGACCGGGTCGAGTCGATCGAGATGCACAACAACGTCTTCCTGCGCGAGGACGGCGGCGCCGTCGACGTCATCCGCACCGTCGAGGTGGTCTGGGCCTCGGGCGCCGAGGTGATCGCCGGTTCCAACAACTGGGTCGTCACCGGCTCGACGAACATCCCCAGCCAGTGGACCGGCACCCTCCTCGGCGCCGACCCCGGCTTCGAGGACCTCGCGGGCGGCGACCTCCGACCCGCCGCCGGCTCTCCCCTGGTCGACGCCGCCGACCCGGCCCCGGCCCACCCCCCGGGCTTCCCCTTCCCCTCGCCGCACTTCCCGCCCGCCTTCGAGCCGCCCCGCCGGACCCTGCCGGCAGCACCGACTCCGAGACTACCCGCCGGCCCCCTCGACATCGGCGCCTACGAGCACGGCGGGCTCTTCGCCGACGGCTTCGAGTCCGGCAACACCTCGGCCTGGTCCACGACGATGCCGTAGCCGACCGCGGAGGGACCGCGTCTGAGACTGCCCGAATCCACAACGAGGGCGTTTGAACACCTGACGATTCTGAGTGAGCGCCGGGCACGCCGACGCGCTGGTCAACAGCACCTGCCTGGCGGCGCAGCGGCCGTTGAGCGTCTGCAGAGACCCCAGCCAGAGACTCCCATGCACACGGGCTCCCCACCCGCCACGTGGATGTCCACGTGGCAGGCCCCACCCCAATCTCGACCCGCGCCCGCCGGACCACCCCTCAAGCCGACCCCCGAATCGTCAGCTACTCAAGCCTCATGGATCTCGCCGGGGGGCGCCGCCGGGGGACCTCACGGGCCCTTGGCTTCGGCCTCTCCGGCCAGATCGGACACTTTGCCCAGGATAGGGCCGAGACCGTAGAAGGCTCCGCTGCCCGGGGAGTAGACGAAGGGGTTCAGCTTCTCTATCGCAGGCATGCCGGCGTCGTTCAAGATAGCCGGGTCAGCCTTGACATCCACGATCTCGCCGATAAATAGGGTATGGCTGCCGGCCTCCACCGTATTCGTCACTTTGCACTCCACGATCAGGGGAAACTCCCGGACGTACGGCGCGTCCACCAGGGCGCTCTTGACCGGCGTCAGGCCGGTGGCCGCGAACTTGTCCCGGGTGCGGCCGGAGACGCGGCCGACGTAGGCGGCGTAGCGGGCCAGGTCCGCTCCGCCGATATTTACGGTAAAGGCCTTACGGGCCATGATGTTGCCGTGGGAATAGGTGGCCGGGCGCAGACCGATCATGACGGCCGCCGGGCTCGAGGCGCACACACCGACCCACGACGCGGTCATCAGATTGGCCCGCTCCTCGGCGTCGTAGGAACCGATGACCCACGCCGGGGTGGGAATGATGGCCGTACGGGCGCCCAGGGACGCCTTGTCGCCGCCCGGGGCCGCGGCGGCCGGTGTCGCCTCGTCTGACGGGGCGGCCGCCCAACCGGTCACAAGCAGGGTCACCGGCGCCAGCATCACGATCCATCTCCATTGACGTTTCATCGAACCCCCTTGGGAAACTGGGAAACTGACAAACTGTGTCGGGCACGCCGTAACGCCCAAGAATCTTAACACCACATGGATGCCAGGCCCACCGAAGACGTGACTGTCGGCACATGCCGGCCTTGCGAGGACGAGCCGCGGCTGAGGTGAGAGGAGGGCTGCCTCCGGGGTGGGCCGCCGGAGGGTGTCGAATCACGTCGTCGTTGGGCCTGGTATCGGAGTCCGAACCTGTTGCGCCCGACGCACACCCCCGCCGACCTGGAGGCCTGCGCGCCGCCAGCCCGACGACCCGCGACGACAGCGTGCTCGTGCCCGAAGCGCACGAGCGAGCCGGCGCTCCGGAGCGGCTTCGGACCGCAGTGCACCGGCTCCGTCCCGCTTCTCCTGGCGACATCGCCCGGCGCCGCGGGATCGACGCCGTACTGGCCGAAGACGTGCTCGAGGACGTGGGCCACGCGCACGAATGCCCCGCGGGGCAGACGGCGTCGCGAGGCCGAGGGCAAGGCCCCTGATCGGGTTCGTAACCGTGGCCCGAGGGGTCCTGACGACCCCACGCCGAACGAGCGCACCCTTCGCCGCCGCTGGTCGGAGCTGATCAAGCGGTAGGCTACCAGCAGTGCGAAAGGAACTTCCTATCCCCGATCAACGCTACCGCGGGGAGATCTTCGCCGACACCTTCGAGTGGGGCACCACCAAACGCTGGTCGACGACCGTACCCTGAGTGCCGCCACGCCGCGCGAGCGGCGATCGCGACGAGCTTCTGCTCTTCGAGCACGCCGGATGGCGTGCCGGATCGTCGTCTAGTTCGCCTTGCGCCGTACCACAGCATCACGTATCCTGTGTTCATGAAGAACGTCACCATCGCCCTGGACGAGACCCTGCTGTGGGAGGTCCGCCGGATCGCGGGGGAGCGGTCGACGACCCTCAACGCGATGATCCGGGAGTACCTCGAGGAGGTGGCCGCCCAGGAAGCGCAGCTGTCGCGGGCCCGCGAGCGCATCCTCGAGCTGTGCCGCGAGTCCGAGGCGGAGATCGGTCCCCGGGGATGGTCGCGGGACGAGCTCCATGCCCGCTGACCCCGGCACCCACGCCGACGGCACCCCCGCCGAGCACCGGCTTCGGCCGGAATCCGGACGCCGGCGGCCCATCGCCCGCTCGGCTACGTGCTTCCTCGACACCAACGTTCTCGTCTACGCCGTGTCCTCCGCGCCGGAGGAGGCCGCGAAGAAGAAGCACATCGCGCTCGATCTCATCGCGACCGCCGACTTCGGGCTGTCGGCGCAGGTCCTCCAGGAGCTCTACGTGACCCTCACGCGCAAGGCGGTGCGACCGCTGCCAGTCGAGCGGACGCTGGCGTTGCTCGACGATCTGCGCCGGTTCCCGCTGGTCGAGACCGACTGGCCGCTGGTCGTCGCCGCCATCGAGGCCTCGATGCGATTCGGCATCGCGTACTGGGACGGCGCCATCGTCGCCGCCGCCGCTCGCCTCGGCGCCACCATCCTGTACACCGAGGACCTGAACCACGGCCAGCTCTACGGCGAGGTCCGCGCGCTCAACCCCTTCCTCCCCGAGGCGCCCTCCCCGAGCGTCCACGAGGCATCGAACACGCGCTACGGCCAGTCGGAGTAGCGCCGACCGTCGTGAAGCGCCTCTACCGCGAGTGGCGATTCGGCTCCAGGGCAATCGACGGCGGAATGGCGTGCCGGGCACCTCTTCCAGTTGATCGGTGCGACGGAGGAAGATGACCCGGCCGCGGAGTGGCGCTTGGAG
>CAZKKP010000357.1:0-4641 GCA_964553295.1 uncultured Thermoanaerobaculia bacterium
GGGGGGGGCATGGGCGGCCGAGAGGCGGGAAAAGAAAACGGGCGGGGTTGCCCCCGCCCGTTTTTGGTTGACGATGTTGCGTTACTGCGGCAGGACCGTGGTCGGGTCCGAGGTCTCCGAGTCGAGGACCGAGCCGTAGGCGGCGAAGTACGCGCCCGGAGAGGTCGTCCAGACGTCGACGTAGGCCGCGGCCACCGGGGCGACGTCGTTGAACACCCGGTTGAGCTGGGTGTTGCCCCAGGCCGCCAGGTCGCGGGAGCCGGTGCCGAGCGAGGCGCCGTCGGCGGTGAAGCGCTCCCACTGGACGGTGATCGGGGAGGCGGTGCCGTTCATCAGACCGAGGTTGGAGCGGTAGTCGTCGTTCTCGGTCATGAACAGGATGCGCATCCGAGTGTTGGCCGGGATGAGGTCCATCATCGAGTAGCCCGGGATCGCCTGGCCGAAGGTGCCCTCGTCGGCCTGGTTGAAGGTGCGGCTCATGAACAGCAGGTTGGCGCTGTCGGAGATGATGGCGAGGGCGCCCACTGCGCCGTCGGCGGCGCCGAAGACCTCGCTCAGGACGTTGGAGTAGCGCACCGCGACGCCGGGGCCGAGGGTGAACAGCTCGGAGGCCGCGGGCGTGGAGTTGTCGGCGCCGCGCGGCAGCCAGAGGAACTTGTAGCTGGCCGTCGTGGTGCCGGCGTTGTTGACGTCGAGGTCGGTGATGAAGAACGAGCCCGCCGCGCCGGAGGCGAAGGCGGCCGCCGGGACGAAGTAGAAGCTGTCCAGGGTCGGCTCGCCGCCGCCGGTGACGGTGACGTCCATGGAGGCCGTGTCCGAGCCGCCGGCGTTGGTTGCGGTCAGCGAGACCGTGTAGGTGCCGGCTGCGGCGTAGGCGTGGGTCGGGTTCTGCACAGTACTGGTGGCGCCGTCGCCGAAGTTCCAGGCCCACGAGGTCGGGCTGTTGGTGGAGGTGTCGGTGAAGGTCACGACTTGGTCCACACCCGGCGCCGCCGGGGTGTAGGTGAAGGCGGCGACCGGGGCGTCAGGGCCGCCGGAGGTCAGGGTGACCACCACGGTGTCGTTGTCGTTGGCCGGGTCGGGGTCGGTGTCGTTGGAGTTCGAGGTGTGGAAGATCTGTGATGTGAAGGTGAGGTCGTTTGTTTCGATCCCGCCGATTGTCACCATCACCGCCGTGCCACCTGCGACAGCCGCCTCGAGGTCGTTGCCGAGCACCTGCTCGATCGAGACAACAGGGATGTTGACGAGAGTGCCGAAGTCGCCGGGCAGCATCCCAAAGGCGCCCGTGGTGTTGTTCATGATGATCGCCGCGCTCGCGCCGGCGGCCTCGGCGTTGAACGCCTTGAGGCCGAACTGGCACTCGCCGCGGCGGATCAGGGCGACCTTGCCGGTGAGGTCGTTCTGGATCGCCTCGCAGCCGAAGGTCGGGTTGGCGGTACCGTCGTTGACCAGCTCCAGCGGCAGCGACTCGCCGACGACGAAGGGAAGCCGCGGCCCGAAGCAGTGGATGAAGTTGCCCTCGTCGTCCTGCTCGCAGTCGTTTCCTGCGCCCCCATCGTCGCAGACGCCGTCACCGTAAGCGAGAGGTCCCGCAAGCTCAGGCGGCGAGTCGATGCGGACGACGCCGTTACGGATCGGCTCGGCTGCCATCGGCATCTCGACGGTGAACGTGCCGGTGGAGTTCCCTGGGAGGTTGACGCCGATGTCGTCGCCCTGCACCTGAATGAGAAGCCCGTCACAGGTTCCGTTGGGGAAAAGGCCGAAGTTGTTTCCGTTCGTGTCGGTGAAAGATGCCTCGACGGCATCGACCGTCGCGTCATCCCACTCGAACAGCCCGTAGATCGGCGGGAAGTTGAGTTCGACCACCGCCTGGAACGGCGAACCGGCGCTCAGGTTCGAGTAGTCGACGCTGTAGGTCACCAGCTCGCCGGGGCCGGCGCTGGCGCGGTCGGCGCTCACCGAGGTTGCCAGGTCGATGGACTGCGGAAGCTGGGCCTCGAGGCCCGGCGCGATCGCGACCAGGGCCACGATCACCAACACTGTCGTCCGATACTCGTTCAACACCCTCACCACTCGTGCCATGATTCCCCTCCTCATCGGGTTGACGTTGACAGCTTCCAGAAACGAAAGCTCGGGCGTGTGAGAAGACGCATGGCGAGAGTCTAGCACGGCTCGCCTCGAGTCGCGCCACCCCCGGCGAGGTTCTTGACTCGAGCTTGCAGCCTGGCGGGTCCGCCGGACCCGCGAGCTCAGACGCCTCAGGAGAAGCCCGCGCCGCAGCTCGCGGCGGCGGCGCCGCAGGGTGGTGAAGCGGCGGCGCCCGAAGTGCTCGCGAAGGTCGAGAGACGGCGCTCGGCGTGCGCCCTTCCGCAGGCCGGGCAGGTCACCCCCTGTGACGGTGCGTCCATCTTCTCGAGCTTCGAGAACTCGTGGTTGCAGCTGCTGCAGCGGTACTCGTAGATCGGCATGGTGCTTCCTCGGCGGCGGTCAGGCGTCGGACGCGGCGGCGGATTCCATCTGCGCGCCGATCTGCTGACGACCCTCGATGATCGCCTGGTGCTCGCGGTCGACCCGCAGCTCGAGGGAGTCGCAGACGTTGCGGCAGATCGTGAAAACGCCCTCGTCTATGATCCGGTAGAAGACGTTGAGCCCGTCCCGGCGGCAGTCGACCAGCCCGACCCGCTTGAGCACGGAAAGGTGCTTGGACACGTTGGCCTGGCTGCCGCCGACGACGGTGAGGATCTCGGACACGCAGCGCTCGCCGTGGTGCAGACTGTGCAGGATCTTGAGCCGCGTCGGGTCGGCCATGGCCTTCAGGACCTCGGCGATACGATGGAGGAGCTCATCGGAAGCGATCACGCGTCGAACCTCCCCGCGCCCGGTCTCATCACTGATTGGCAATATACTTCATCGGTGCGTCCCCGTCAAGCTCTTCGCGGTGAGGTCGTGAGAATTTTCACGAGCCCGTCGCCCGCTGGAGGGGCGTTCACGCGTGTCTCGACGCGCCGCGCCCTTGACCCGACCAGCCCGGCCCGCCACAATGGGGCCGCGCCGGAGTGGCGGAATGGCAGACGCAGAGGACTCAAAATCCTTCGCCCGCAAGGGCATGAGGGTTCGACTCCCTCCTCCGGCACCACCACCCCAGTCTCGAGCCCTCCCCCGAGTTCGAGCCCGGGATTCGTTTCCGGGCCGCGCGCGATATCCGGGGTCGACGGGCGGGCAGCGGGCGGCGGGCTTCGGATCGGGCGCGACGACCTGCGGTGGTGGGGTCGGAGTTGGCGCCCGCGGTGGGGAGCTGTAGGGCGTCGGTTGCGGGCTCGGGCGCGGCCAGGGGCCAGGCCGTCCTCTGTCGCGAATCTGGCAATCCGGAACCGTATGATGGCCACGATGAGGCGTGCTCTCGGGGTCCGGCTCACCACGGTCGGCGACTATGGCCGGTCTCTGCGGGTCAGCGGACGCGCAGGGTGGTCCGGGTCCCAGAGTGGGCGGCGACGCGCAGGAAGGCCTCCTCGGCGCGGTAGGAGGAGCGCACGAAGGGGCCGGCGAAGACCTCGAGGCCGAGCTCGCGGCCGGCGGCGTCGAGGGCGTCGAACTCCTCCGGGCGCCAGTAGCGGGCGACCGGGACCTGCTCCGGGGTCGGCTGCAGGTACTGGCCGATGGTCACCACCTGGCAGCTCGCGGCGGCGAGGTCGGCGAGGACCACACGGACCTCGTCGGCGGTCTCGCCGAGGCCGACCATCAGCCCCGACTTGCGCAGCAGGTCGGGCGCGGTCTCGGCGACCCGGCGCAGCACCTCCATCGCCCAGCGGTAGCGCCCGGAGCGGCGCACCTGGCGATACAGGCGGGGCACGGTCTCGACGTTGTGGTTGTAGACGTCGGGCCGGGCGGCGACGATCCGGTCGACGGCCCGCATGTCGCCCCGGAAGTCAGGGGTCAGGACCTCGACCGTGGGCGGCTCGGGCAGCGCCTTGAGCCGGCACACGCTCTCGGCGAAGGCGGCAGCGCCGCCGTCGGCGAGGTCGTCGCGATCGACGGCGGTGATGACGACGTGCCTCAATCCCATGGCGAGGACCGCCTCGACGAGCTGGCGGGGCTCGTCCGGGTCGAGGGGGCGCGGCCGGCCGTGGGCGATCGAGCAGTAGGCGCAGCTCCGGGTGCACACCCGGCCGTTGATCAGGAAGGTCGCCGTGCCGTGGGCGAAGCACTCGGAGCGGTTGGGGCAGCGCGCCTCTTCGCAGACCGTGTGCAGGCCGCTGCGGCGCATCGTCTTCTTGATCTGGTGGAGCTCGCCCAGGCGCAGCTTGCGGCCGCGGATCCACTCCGGCAGGACGGGCCCGGGGACGGCGCCGCCGAAGCTCACGGCGCCACCACCCAGGCGTCCGCGAAGCCGGCCGCCACCATCCGCCGGACCACCCGGTCGGCGGAGTCACGGTTCGGGAAGGGCCCGATGCGGACCTTGTACGTCACTGTTCCCCCGGCCACCGGCGTCGAGACCACGCGCTGGTGCTCCGGCGGGAAGCCGAGGGACTCGAGCTGGTGGCGCGCCGAGCGCACCGAGTCGGCGCTGCGCGTCGCCAGCACCTGGACCCAGATGCCGTCCACCCCTTCGGCGGGCGCCGGCGTCGCCGTCGGCGCCGGGGT
>CAZKKP010000358.1:0-4632 GCA_964553295.1 uncultured Thermoanaerobaculia bacterium
TCGTCCCAGTGCTTCTTGAGGATCTTCTCCTCCTCGGGGGTGAGGATGCGGAACGGCACCTGGACCTCGCCGCCGGCGAACTTGACGACCAGCCAGTGCTGGCCGACCTGGATCCCGCCGGGGATCTTGAAGAACAGGCGGCCGACGCAGGCCCGGTCGTCCGACATCCCGACCTCGTCGAACACCACACCCCTGTTCGGTCCCGAGCCGAGGTCGGCGAAGAACTGAAGCGCGCAGGGGATGTTGGCGCCGGCGGGGAAGTAGTTCAGGGAGTCCTTGACGATCTGACCCTTCCGATTGAGCGCCGGGAGGTAGCTCGCCGCCGCGTACTCCTGTTGAGTGGCGAGGAGCACCACCGTGCCGTCGGGCGTCTTCACCGAGATCGCCTCGCGCTTCAGCGTCTGGCCCTTCACGCCGGGCATCAGCGTCATCCCGACCTGCAGGTACATCCACTCGTCACCCACCGAGTCGTTGGCCAGACGGTACCCGAGCGTGACGAAGCCCTCATTGTTGTACGCGATGCGGACGAACTGGCCCTGCAGGGTGAAAACCTCCGGCACCGTCGGTTGGGGGACCTCGACGTCGGGCAGATCGGTCTTCTTCTCATCAGCCGCCAGGGAGCTCCCACTCAGCGCCATGCACACCGCACAGCACACCGCGATAACCGCCTTGCAACGAGTCCCTTTCATTCTTCCTTCGCCTTTCTGTCGCGAATCGACCCAACCTCCAGGCGGCGCCCGGCCACCGTTGCTGGGGCGCCGGATGCCTTGCCGTCGCTCGGCGTCTCCGACCGTCTCACTCCGTGGGGAACGCTCCCCTCCGCGACATCGTCCGTGCCGGCCGGCTGAAACAGGCCGCGGTCCCCTGAGGGCAACAAGAACGATCCCGACGTCGCTCGTCGGGATCGTCGTCCATCACGCGAAGCGGATCAGGCGTCGAACGGGATGGCGGCCACCAGGTCGAGGCCGATCAGCGCGTCCATCTTGTTCTCGATCTGCAGGAAGCGCAGCACCTGCTTCGGCAGCAGGATCTTCTGCATCTTCGTCGTGCACTCCTTCTTGGCCGCTGCCCTGGCCGCGTCGATCGCGGCCGCCTCCTTCACCAGGCGTGTCGCCTGCTCGTCGGTGAGGCTGGCGTAGGCGTCGGCGAACTCCGTAATGACCTTCCTGGTCCGCTCGTTGAGGGCCGTGACCTCCTTGCGGTAGGCCCAGTAGGTGTCCCAGAACTCAGGGTCCTGCTCCTTCGACGGTTGCACCGCGAGGGCGACCAGCTGCTGTCGATCGGACTCGATGGCGGCGAGCGTGAGCTCCTTGTCAGCCGCCTCGGCGGCCACGACCGGCATCACGATCAGGGCGATCAGCCCTGCAAGAATCACATCCTTCGTCTTCATCGTGCACTCCCTTCTGCCCGTCCCATCACTTGTCCAGCGGGATCGCGGCCGCGATGTCGGCCTGGACCACGGCGTCGAGCTTGTTCTCGGTCTGGTACCAGCGCACGACCTGCTTGGGCAGCAGGATCTTCTGGAACTTCTTCACGTACTCCTGCCTGAGCTCGGCGCGCTGAGCCTGGATCTCCATGATCTCGTTGACCATCGCCGTCGCACGATCGTCGGTGAGCGAGGCCGAGCTCGCCCCATACTCCTCGATCAGCGCCACCAACCTGTCGGTGAGCATCGACACCTGCCCTCGGTACAGCCAGTAGGTGTGCCAGAACTCCTCCGCCTGCTGGGGGGACGGCGCCACGGTGGCCTCGATGATCGCCTTCCGCTGGGCCTGGACCTGAGCCAGGCTGAGCCCCGTGGACTTCGCCTGGACGCTCACGACCGGCGCCAGGAGCAGCCCCGCCATCACCAAAATCAACACTCCCCTTCTCACGCTCATGAGACATCTCCTTTCCGCACCTTCATGTGTCGTCTCGACTGCTCCGTGTCTGACCCCGATGCCGGGCCAGGGACCCTGGCGGCCTTGCCCAACCAGGGAGCCCCCCACACCTCGAGGACCAAGGTCAGCCCAATCTCCGTGATATGGATCATCGACCACAACGTAGTCAATCTGACGACCGGGGGGAACTCGGAATTCTACGTGGACACGCCCGGGCCGCGAGAGGCGACATCCACCGCGGCTCAGGTCCTCGAGCGCGACCAACGCGGCGATCTCCACTTCCTTGAACGGCTTCGTCCCGTCATTCGTCTGCCCGAGCAGGTCGCCGACAGCGATCGAGACGAGCAGGAGAGCCAGGACGACGATCCTCCGCATGAGTGGACCTGGCGTGGTCGAATCCCCAGGCGTTCCACCGCAATCCGGGGCGCCCGGTACCGGCCTGCATCCCGCCGCGGCGGACACTCCACGAGCTCAGGCTCTCAATGTGCCAGATCCTACCCGGCTCGATACTCCGCAAGCGTAGTGGTCTCGCTGTTTTGGACCCTGACGGCCGGTCGTGGTTCAGAGCCGCTGCGCGTCGTCCACAAGGGTGCGCGCGATGACCATCTTCTGGACCTCGGAGGTGCCCTCGTAGATCGTGGTCACGCGGGCGTCGCGGTAGAGGCGCTCGACGGTGTACTCGGTGGAGTAGCCGTAGCCGCCGTGGACCTGGACGGCCCAGGCGACGACCCGGTTGCACATCTCGGAGGCGTAGAGCTTGACCCGCGCGGACTCCCGGGAGTGGCGGCCGGGCTGACCGGCGGCCCATGCGGCCTGGTAGAGCAGCGCCCGGGCCGCAGCGAGCTCGGTGTCGATCTCGGCGAGACGGAAGGCGATCGCCTGGTGGTCGAGCAGCGACCGCCCGAACTGTTGCCGGTCGCGGGCGTAGCGCAGCGACTCCTCGAGCGCGGCGCGGGCGATGCCCACCGCCTGGGCAGCGATGCCGAGCCGGCTGTGGTCCAACGTAGCCAGCGCGATCTTGAAGCCCTGCCCCTCCGAGCCGAGAAGACCGGACTTCGGCACCCGGGCGCCGTCCAGGTTGACCATACAGGTCTTCGAGGAGCGCAAACCCATCTTGTCCTCGGGTCTCGCGAACACGACGCCGGGCTGGTCGGCGTCGAGCACGAACGCCGAGATCCCTCTCGTACCCTGGGCACGGTCTCGGGTCGCGAGGCAGACGAAGTAGCGGCCGACGCCGCCGTTGGTGATCCACGCCTTGGCGCCGTCGAGCACCCAGGCGTCGCCATCGTCGACGTAGCGGGTGGTCAGGGCGGACGCGTCCGAGCCGGCCTGGGGCTCGGTGAGCATGAAGCCGCCGAGCACCTCGCCGGAGGCGAGCGGCGGCAGGAAGCGGCGCTTGAGGTCCTCGCTGCCGAAGCTGAGGATCGGCCAGCAGCACACCGAGTTGGTCACCGACATGCCGACCGCCACCGAGGCGTCGGCCCAGGCCAGCTCCTCGACCGCCAGCAGGTAGCTCAGCAGGTCGATGCCGGCGCCGCCGTACTCCTCGGGCACGAACATGCCCAACAGCCCGAGCTCCGCCATTTCCTGGAACAGGTCGGACGGGAACTCGCCGGTCCGGTCGCGCTCGGCCGCGCCGGGCCGCACCCGGTCGGCGGCGAACGATCGCACCATGTCGAGGACCATCTGCTGCTGCTCGTCGAGGGCGAAGTCCATGCTCATCCTCCGGGATCAGAATCACCGTTGTCGTCGATGCGCGCGAAGCGAGGCTCGCGCTTGTCGAGGAAGGCGCGCGCCCCCTCCTCCGGGTCACCAGCGGCGAACAGGAAGCGAAAGGTCGCGTGCTCGAGGCCGCGCCCGGCCGAGCCCGACATCTCGGCGCGGGCGAGGTCGCGGGCGGCGGTGAGCACGGTCACCGAAGCCGCACCGGGAATCGGCAGCGGCTCGTCGACCCCGAGGACGGCCTGGGCGAGACCGAGCTCCACCGCCCGCGTCGGCTCGAGCCTGGTGGGCATGAGCAGGCCGGCAGCGAGCGCGGCCCTGCCGGCACGTCCGAGTGCCCAGATCAGGCCGGCGGAAGGGATCTCCGAGGGACCCGGGAGCTCCAGCGTCGCGCCCTGCCGCAGGACGACGAGGTCGGCCAGCAGTGCCACCTCGAGCGGCCCGCCCGCCAAGGGCGCGCGGACGTCGGCGACCGTCACCGTCCGCGTCCGCGTCCAGGGCTCCAGCCATCGCCATTCCACCGGCGGCGCGGCCGCCGGGACCGTGAAGCGGACGACCAGCACGCCGACCTCGCCGGCGTCGGCGCACAGGGCGGCCAGCTGGCTCTCCGCCGGCTCGCTGGACCAGTTGCGACGTCGCACTGCGACAGTGTAGCCGGGTCAGACGCCGCGCCGACCGGCGGTGCGGTTGAGCAGACGCGGCCAGGTCACGGCGGCCGGCAGCAGGGCGATGTGGGCCACGGTCACGACGAAGAGCTGCGCGACCCGCACCGGATGCGGGCGGACGACGGCCGCGCGAAGCCGCGCGGCAGGGTCAACCACCGACCGTGCCTCCGCCGGCCACGGCATCGGTCGCCCTCGTGTCCTTCTGCTGCCGTGCCGCCAGCCGATACGCCACGTAGTACTTGGCGATGTTGCCGACGTACTGCACCGTCTCTCTTCCCACCCGTCGGGCGGCCGCGACCTCGACGTTGCCGAACCACACGTTCGGGTCGAGACCGCGCTTCGCCGCGTCCTCCCGGATCTGGCGG
>CAZKKP010000359.1:0-4627 GCA_964553295.1 uncultured Thermoanaerobaculia bacterium
CTCGGGTGCCGAGGGCTACTCCGCCTCGTTCCGGGACGTGACCAAGTCCTACATCCCGGCCAACACGCATTTCGAGGTCTGGTACCTGATCCTTTCGAACGAGAGCCTGAGCCGGCTGAGCGAAGAGGATCAGGCTGCGCTGCGGGCTGCCGCCGAGACCTTCGAGGCGACCCGCTGGGAGGTGGCCGAGGCCGACCAAGCGGCCAACGAGCAGAAGCTCGCCGACCTCGGCGCCGAGATCGTGGTACTGGAGGAGGCCGACCTCGCGGCGATGGCGGAGAAGGTCCGGGCCGAGGTCTGGCCGCAGGTGCTGGAGGACGTCGGCGCCGACTGGGGCCAGGCGATCCTCGCCAAAGTCAACCAGTGAGCGTGCGCCGGGCGGTGCCGGTGCACCGCCCGGCCGCGACCCCGATCCGAGCGGAGAGGCACTGCGCCATGCAGGCGGAATACGCGGTCATCGGTGGTGGTGTGGTCGGTCTGTCGGTCGCCTGGGGGCTGCTGACCAGGGGGCGGCGGGTGGTCGTCATCGATGGTGGCGACGGCGACTATCGCGCCAGCCGCGGCAATTTCGGTCTCGTCTGGGTCCAGTCGAAGGGGCTGACCGAGCCGCGCTACGCCCGCTGGACACAACGGTCGGCCGCCGCCTGGGCCGATTTCGCCGCCGAACTCGGCGAGGCCAGCGGCGACGATCTGGCGCTCCGCCAGGAGGGTGGTTACGACCTGCATCTCGACGAGGCGGCGCTCGAGGCCAAGCGTCAGGCTTACACCCGCCTGCGAGAGCAACTCGACGGCGACTACCCGTTCGAGGTGCTCGGCCACAACGCCTTGCGACGCGAGGAGCCCGAGATCGGTCCGCGCGTCGTGGGCGGCATTCTGCATTGCCAGGACGGGCACGTGAATCCGCTCAAACTACTGCGCGCACTCGCTGTCGACGTGCGCCGCCGGGGTGCCAAGGTGGTTAACGGCGAGACCGTGACCGTGGTCGACCGGCCGGCTAACGGCTTTCGGCTCACCCTCGCCTCCGGCGGGCAGGTGGAGGCGGACCGGGTCGTGCTCGCGGCCGGGCTCGGCGCCGCAACGCTCGGGCCGAAGCTCGGCTTTCGCGCACCGCTCAGGCCGCAACGCGGCCAGGTGCTGATCACCGAGAAGCTGCCCAAGCTCATCAATCGGCCGTCCGGTCTGATCCGTCAGGTCGACGAGGGCGGGGTGCAACTCGGCGACAGCAAGGAGGAGGTCGGCTTCGACGACGGCACGACGCTGACGACCACGGCGGCGATCGCCGCCAACGCGGTCGCGACGTACCCGCGGCTGGCGCGCGCGCAGGTGGTGCGTGCCTGGGCCTCGCTCCGGGTCATGTCACCCGACGGGCTGCCGATCTACCAACGCTCATCCACCCTGCCGGGGGCGAGCCTCGTCACCTGCCATTCGGGCGTCACACTGGCCGCGGCGCATGCCCGCCTCCTGCCGGACTGGCTGGAGGAGACGGCCGCATCACCCGATCTGGAGGCTTTTGGTGAACACCGCTTTTCTCGAGCTCGAGCCTGAGGCGAACCGTGTCTCGGTCACCCTCGACGGCGCACTCTTGACCTTGCCCGCAGGCGCCAATCTCGCCGCCGCGCTGCTGGCCGCCGGTGTCTCGGTGTTTCGCGCGACACCGGTCAGCAGTGCGCCGCGCGGCCCCTTCTGCATGATGGGCAGCTGCTTCGACTGCCTGGTCGAGATCGACGGCGTCACCCGGCAGGCCTGCCTCACCGAGGTCGTAGAGGGGCTCGCCATCGTTCGCCCACGAGGGGGCTCTCGTGGCTGAGGTCGATCTCGCGATCGTCGGTGCCGGGCCGGCCGGCCTCGCCGCCGCGGTCACCGCCGCCGAGGCCGGCCTCGATGTCGCATTGCTCGACGAGCAGCCACGCGGCGGCGGCCAGATCTTTCGCGCCGTCACGGCGGGCGGGGCGAAACATGGTGACATCCTCGGTGTCGACTACCTCGAGGGGGCCGAGCTGGTCACCGCCGTGGCGGCAACGAACGTGCGCCACATCACCCGCGCCACGGTCTGGGAGCTCGACCGCACCGCCGACGGTGTGACGCTCACCTATTCCCGGGGGGGTAGCGCTGCCGAGCTTGCCGCCCGCAAACTGATCCTGGCGACCGGTGCGCTGGAGCGGCCGGTGCCGCTGCCGGGCTGGACGCTGCCCGGCGTGCTCACCGCCGGGGCCGGGCAGATCCTGCTCAAGGTCGCGGGCGTGGTGCCGTCGCGGACGGTCCTCGCCGGCACCGGTCCCCTCCTCTATTTGCTCGCGACGCAATTGGTGCGCGCCGGCCGGCCCCCGCTCGCCCTGGTCGATACCACCGGGATCGGCGATCTTTGGGCCGCTGCCCCCCGCTTGCGCGCCGCCCTGCGCGGCTGGCGCACGCTAGCCAAGGGCCTCGGCCTCTTGGCGCGCCTGCGCCGGGCCGGGGTGCCGCATTACCGTGCCGCCCGCGACCTCGTCATCGAGGGGACGGAGAGGGTCGAGGCGATCCGCTTTACCAGCGGCGACCGGGGGCGACGTGTCGACTGCGACACCGTGCTGCTCCACCAGGGTGTGGTACCCGACACCCAGGCCTGCCGGTCACTCGGGCTCGATCATACCTGGGACGACCAGCAGCTGAGCTTTCGCCCGGTGACCGACGGCTGGGGCGAAAGCTCGGCTGCCGGGGTCTTCGTCGCCGGCGACGGCGCCGGGATCGCCGGGGCGGCGGCGGCCGAGGCAGCCGGCCGGCTTTCCGCCCTCGCTGCCGCCCATCAACTGGGGGCGATCGACCGGGACGAGCGAGACCGGCGCGCTGCTGCACCGCGACGCAAGCTCGCGGCCGAGCGCGCCCTTCGCCCGTTTCTCGATGCCGCTTACCCGCCGCCGGCAGCGATCCTGCGCCCGGCGGACGAGACGATCGTCTGCCGCTGCGAGGAGATCACCGCGGGCACGGTCCGCGCCTGGGCGCGCCAGGGGGCCGCGGGCCCGAGCCAGCTCAAGGCCTTCGGGCGTTGCGGTATGGGTCCCTGCCAGGGGCGCTATTGCGGCCTTACCGTTACGGCATTGCTCGCCGAGGTCCACGCGCGGAGCCCGGCCGAGATCGGCGCCTTTCGTATCCGCCCGCCGCTGAAGCCGGTGACCCTCGGCGAGCTCGCTGTCCTCGACGCGCCGGCACCGACCGTCGCCGAGACCACGCCCTGAGTCGCGCCCGCTCGGCAGCACTTGCGGGTGGCGGCCGACGAAGCGCGGCGCCGTCGATGCCGTCGAGCGGCCGTGCCGATTACCAGCGGCAGTACGAGCCGATCCTCTACGGCTGGCCATCGGGCTCGGAGCACTACTGGTGCGGCGCCCGCGACCAGGGCGATTGCTGGCACTTCGACAAGCCCACGAAGAACGACCTGCACCCGACCATGAAGCCGGTGGCGCTGATCGAGCGGGCGATCAGAAACTCCAGCAAGCGGCGCGACATCGTGCTCGATCCGTTCGGGGGATCGGGGTCCACCCTGATCGCGGCGGAGAAGACCGGGCGGCACGCGCGGCTGGTCGAGCTGGATCCTCGTTATGTCGATGTGATCGTCCGGCGCTGGCAGGACTGGACGGGTGGTGTTGCGACGCTGGAGGGTGACGGGCGGAGCTTCGACGCTTGTGCCACGCGGCACGCCGCGACAGAGCCGGCGCTCTCTTAAAGTGCCAGCGCCTCCTCCTCCCAGTCGCCGCGAACGAAACCTTCGACAGCGAAGGCGCCATGGTCCGCCCACAGCACGCTCAGCAGCTTGTCGCCACGCCAGATGTCGAGGCCATATGCCATATCGGTTCGGCCCCGCTGTTGCTCGAGGGCGTGCCGGTAGCCGGGCGAGGCTGCCTGCTCCGCTGCCACTTCATTGAACGGCGTCCAATGGTTGAAGACCCACGGACCGAGCTCGAGTGCGATGATCCGCACGGCGTCACGTTGTACCTGCAGCGTCCCGCGCTGACGGATCAGCGGCAGCAGATGATCGCGGATCGCCAATGCACGCTCGTTGCCAGAATAGATCAGTGTCAACCCCATGTGAGACCGTAGCACGTTAGTCCCGATCGCCGAAGCGAATGCGGGGCGCGGCGGCCAGTAGGCTCGGCCACTGCCCGTTCACGCCTCGACCACCTCGTCGATGCTCTCGACCACGGGCAGGAAGGGCTCCGCCGCGTCGAAGTACGAGGCAGCGTGCACGACCCGGACGACCTCCGGGAACTCGCGCTGGTGGTTGGCGGGATAGTAGCCAAGGTGCATCATGGCAACGAACTGCACGGCGATCCTGCCGCCGGCGTCCGGTGCTTCGGCATGGATGACCAGGGTCGCGTAGTGCTCGTCGTCGTAGGCGTGGACGCGGTAGAGCGGCATCGGGAATCTCCTCGAATGGGACGCCCCGCCGGGTGCATCCGGCGGGGCCTGGGTCCAGTGTGGGTGGCTAGGCTAGGCGGTAAATTCGCCGTCCCTGGCCGTCCTTGGTCGAGGTGACCTCAAGGCCGAGCTTCTTCTTCAGGGCGCCGGAGATGGCCCCCCTGATTGAGTGCTTTTGCCAGTTCGTAGCCTCGGCGATTTCGTCGAGGTCGGCGCCCTCGGGGCGGCGGAGCATCGC
>CAZKKP010000360.1:0-4625 GCA_964553295.1 uncultured Thermoanaerobaculia bacterium
GGCGTTGAGGGCGGCTCGGGCGTGGGCCAGGTTGGCGGCCAGCGCGTCGTCCGACGGGGCGAGCTCGACGGCTCGTTCAAGGAGCGCCACGGCCTCGTCGTAGCGTGCCTGGTGGTAGACCGCAGCCGCGAGGAGGTTGAGCACCGGGGCCTCGCCGGAGCGCCTTTCGGCAATCGGTCGGATGAGCGCTTCGCTGTCCTCGGGCCGCTGCCGATCGAGCAGCAGTCGGGCCCGGATCAGGTCGCTGTCGCCGCGATCGTCGGGGGCGACCCGCTCGAGCAGCCGCTCACCTTCGGACGCGAAACCGCCGAGCACGAGGGCGAGGGCCAGTGCTCGCTCTACGTCGGGCCGGGTGTAGCCAGCATCCACCGCGCGACGGAGCAGGGGCAGAGCCTCCCCGTCGCGGCCCAGGGCGAGGAGGGCCTGACCGGTCCGGGCGGCGAGCTGCGGGTCGTCCTGCAGGAGGTTGGCGGCGGACCGCAAGGCCTGCAGCGCCGCCTCGTGCTGGCCGCGTGCCAGAAGCAGCTCGCCGTGCGCCAGCTGCACCTCGGGCAGCAGCGGGTTCTCGGCGAGCGCCTTCTCGATCTCCGCGAGGGCGCGGTCGCGGTTGCCGAGCCGGGCGTCGAGCAGGCCGAGTGAGGCCCAGGCCCGGTCGGACTGTGAAAAGCGCTCGGTCAGCTCCCGAAAGGCGTCGCGGGCGGCGGACAGCTGTCCCTGCGCGAGGTAGACCTCGCCCAGGCGGAGCTTGAGGTTGATGCCGTCGGGTTGCAGGCTGAGCGCCGACTTGAGGGCGAACTCGGCCTCCGGCCACTGGCCGGCCCGCTGCGCGGCCTCGGCCATCAGCTCGAGAGCGGCGACATTTACCGGCTGACGGGCAACCGCCTCCCGGAGCAGCTCGAGGCTGGTTCCGACGTCGCCCTGACCGAGTAGCTGGTTGGCGCGCATGATCAGCTCGGGGACCGACAGCCGCTCCGCCAGCGGCAGCCCGCCGAGCCCGGCGCCGTGGCGCTGGAGCAGCTCGTCGGCCTCGGCCGTGCGGCCGAGGAGCCCGAGAAGCTGCACCTTCAGGGGAACCAGGCGACCGTCGTCGCGGTAGTAACCGAGCAGCGTCTCGACGTCGACAAGTGCACCCTCGAGGTCGATCCGATCGGCGATCCGCTGCTCGATGGTCTGCACGGCAGCCTCGAGGTCGGGGGCGGGCCTCCCCGAGGAGTCGCCCTCGCCCGGCGTGGGTGGGCTGCGGCGGGCGGCCGCCACCAGCTCCATGAACTCCTGGGTGTAGTAGTCGGGCTCGACCGGAACGTTCGGGTCTTCGAGGAGAGCCGCCCGGAGGTGGGTGGCGACCTCGTTCTCCCGCCCAAGGGCGAACAGCGTCCAGGCGATGTTGACGTGCAGCCGGGCCCGCTGCGGGGCGTCGGCAGCCTCGGACAGGGCCGTGGTGTAGAGCTGGACAGCGCGGCTGAACTCCCCTTGACGGTATGCCTGCAACGCCGCGTCCTCACTCGGAGTCATCTGCTGCGCTGCTGCGAGCGCAGCGAGGAGGAGGACGGCGGACACGAGCATCACGAGGTTCTTCGGTCGAGTCATGAGGTCACTGTAACGCCCTCGGCCCGCGCCGACAAGGAGGCCGCCGTCACCCCGGCGGAAACGCCGTCACCGTGACCGGCGGTGCGGGCATCCGCTCGACGGTGATCCTCCTCCGGAAGGGCTCGGCGCCGTCCCAGCGGACCACAAGCTCGTGCTCACCGGCCTCGACGGTGACGCGGATCAGCGGCACGGCGCCGAGACGGCGACCGTCGAGGAAGGCGACGCCGCCGCGCGGTGCGCTGGTGTCGGTGACCACGGTCAGCTGGCCGACATCGACCGCCAGCGAGACCACCCGCGAGTCGGGACGCACCTCGCGAGTCAGGGTCTTGTCTCCCCAGGCCGGGTGGCGGAGGGTGAAGGTGTGGCTTCCGATGCTGAGGGAAGCCTGAGCGCTGCTGATCCTGCCGGCGCCGAGGGGTCGGCCCGCGACAAGGACCTCGGCGGGGGGATCGACGACGATCCGGACCGAGACCGGCCCCGGCGTCGGGGACGGCGCCGGCGTCGGTGTCGGAGTCGCCTCAGGGGTCGGTGTCGGGGTCGCGGTCGGTGTCGGCGTTGCGGTTGCGGTCGGGGTCGCGGTCGGGATCCAGGGGGCGCCCTCGGGGCCGAAGACCAGCCGCTGGGCATCCCGCGAGAGGTAGAGGACCACGCCGGCCGCCACGAGCAGCCCGAGCAGCACCAGGAAGGTGGCGAGAACCGGGCTGCGGCGGGAGGGTTCGCTCTCCTCCAGGACCGGAGAGTGGCGCAGAGAAGCCTCGTCGTCATCCGCCGTTGACGGGAGCTCTGGGGGGAGGGGGGTCGACAGGGTGCGGACCTGGGAGACACTTCCGGAGGACTCGGCCTCCATGCGCACCACGATGTTGCGGAGGATGCCGGTGGTGTTCTCCGACAGGACCCCGGAGCGGGCAAGCTCGCCCACCGGCACCTGGCGGAGATCCTGGAAGAGGGCGCGGGCGTTCTGGAAGCGCTCCGCCGGGTCCTTGGCCATGCAGCGACGGATGATCCGGTCGAGCTCCGGAGAGCAGCCGGGGACGAGGCTGACCGGCGGCGCCGGGCTCTCGTTGAGGATCTTGTAGAGGACGTTCGACAGGGCCGAGCCCTGAAAGGGGCGCGTGCCGGTCACCAGCTCGTAGGCCACCACCCCGAGGGAGAAGACGTCGGTCCGCGCGTCGACCATGGCCCCCTGGATCTGCTCCGGCGCGAGGTAGCCCGCGGTGCCCAGGGCGATGCCGGTCTGGGTGAGCTTGCTTGCAGCCTCGAGGGACTTGGCGATGCCGAAGTCCATGATCTTGACCGTGCCGTCCTCCAGCACGCGGATGTTCGACGGCTTGATGTCCCGGTGGATGATGCCGCGATGGTGGGCAAAGTCGAGGCCGTCGCAGACCTGGAGCAGGATCGAGACGATCGCGTCGGGATCCGACAGCAGGCCCGCCCGCAGGAGCTCGTCGAGGTCATAGCCGGAGAGGAACTCCTGGACGATGTACGGCACCTCGCCCTCGACCCCGAAGTCGAAGACGAGAGTGATGTTGCGATGCACCAGGTTGCCGACGAACTGGGCCTCCTGGTGGAAGCGCTGGCGGACCTCCTCATCGGGGGTGGCGCACATCTTGATCGCCACCGTGCGCTTGATGAAGGGGTCCCAGCCCTTGTAAATGACCCCGAACCCACCCGTGGCGATCTGGGCGATCACCTCGTACTTGCCGATCCGGCGAGGCGCTTCCATGGCAGACACTCTACCGAATCCCGACCGCCGGCGTCACGGCTGTGCTCGTCCGCGCCACCAGCTCAGTCGCGGGCGTGCGACAGGAAGAAGGACAGCTCCTCGAGGTGGATCTTGAGGTCGACCGTCCTCACCAGGATCCCCTCGGGCGCCCGGACCCTGATCGGCGCGAAGTTCAGAATGGTGCGCAGGCCGGCCCCCACCATCTGGTCGCAGACCTGCTGCGCGGAGATCGCCGGCGTGGTGATGACGCCGATCTCGACCTCGCGCTGGGACGCTATCTCAGAAAGTCGGGCCGCATCCTCCACCAGCAGCCCCGCCGGGGTCGGGTCACCGATGCGGCTGGGATCGGAGTCCAGCACGCCGACGACCAGGAAGCTGCCGCCGGAGAAGCCCGAGTAGTGGCACAGCGCGGTGCCGAGGTTGCCGGCGCCGACGATGACCAGGCGCCGCTCGCGGTCCAGGCCGAGGATCTGGACGATGTACTGGCGCAGCTCGCGTACGTTGTAGCCGACGCCGCGCACTCCGAACTCGCCGAAGTAGGCGAGGTCCTTGCGGATCTGGGCCGAGTTGAGGTTGAAGCGGCGGGCCAGCTCCTGGCTCGACACGGTCTCGATACCCAGCTCGAGCAATCGCTCGACGCAGCGCAGGTACACCGAGAGGCGCGCGATGGTGAGGTCGGAGATGGTGGTGATGTCGATGTGACGTTTGTAGGCGCTCATGCTTCACCTCACCAGGCTCAGGATTGCGCTCTCGGCCGCGGCCAGGATCGGCGTCGGATACAGGCCGATCAGCACGACACCGAGAGCGGCGAGCGCTGCCGCTGCAGTGATCGAGAACGCCGGTGCGAAAGCCGGCTCTCTCCGGGGCAACGGCTGCATGTACATCACGTACACGACCCGGAGGTAGTAGAAGGCCGAGATCAGGGAGTTGAGGACGCCGAGCACCGCCAGCCAGACCAGACCGTTGTTGACGGCAGCGCGGAAGACCACGAACTTCGCGGAGAAACCGATGAAGGGCGGCACGCCGGCGAGGGAGAACAGGCACACGGCGAGCGCCAGGGCGATGACCGGGCGCCGCCAGCCCTGGCCGGCGAGATCCGAGATCAGGTGCGGCTCGTTCTCCCGCTCGGACAGCACCGCCGCCGCGGCGAAGGCGCCCATGTTCATGAGGGTGTAGGCCGCCAGATAGACCAGCACCGCCGCGCCGCCGTCGCTGCCGGCGACGATCACCGCGACCATGGCGTAGCCCATGTGGGCGATGCCGGAGTAGGCGAGCATCCGCTTGAGGTCCCGTTGGACGATGGCAACGATGTTGC
>CAZKKP010000361.1:0-4618 GCA_964553295.1 uncultured Thermoanaerobaculia bacterium
CTCGCCGGCGTTCGACGCGCTCTCGCCGGCGGCGGCCCTGCGAGCGCCGTCGCCCGCCGCCGCGGGTGAGGAGGCGTCCGGCCCCTGGCCGGGCCTCGTTTCACCGGCGGTCCGCCGCGGAAGTTCGCCGCTGCCGTCGAGCACCGTGATCGGCGTGCCGTCCGCCAGCCCGTCCTGGCCGAGCACCACCACATGCTCGCCCTCCTCGACCCCGCTGAGGATCTCGACCGAGCCCTGCTCCCGCAGACCGAGGCTCACCGTGCGCCGCACCGCGGTGTCGCCGTCCCGGACGAACACGGTGTCGCCGAGGGAGTCGAGCACCAGGGCGTCGGCGGGGATGACCAGGGCCTCGTCGCGGACCTCGGTGCGGATGCCGATCGAGGCGAACATCCCGGGCTGCAGCCGGCCGCGACCGTTGACCTCGAGGGTGACGGTGATGGTGCCGGTGGCGGCGTCGACGGTCGGGCGGATGCGCGCCACGCGGGCCTCGAAGACCTCGCCAGGGAAGGCCTCGACACGGATCCGGGCCGGCTGGCCGGGGGCGAGCCGGCGGAGGTCCTTCTCCGGAACCTGGACCGGGCACAGCAGCGGCGTGAAGTCGGATAGCCGGAACAAGCGCTCGCCGACGCTCACGTGCTGGGCCAGGCGGATGTGTCGGATCGCCACCAGGCCGGCGAAAGGCGCCCGGATCTCGGTATAGCTGAGCTGCAGCTCGGCCTTCTCGAGCTGCGCCTCGGCGGACTGCAGTGCCGCGAGCGCGGCGTCGTGGGCCTCCTGGCTGACCAGCCCGCTGGCGAAGGTCGTCCGCACCCGGTCGGAGGCCCGCTGCGCCTCGTCCCGGGTGACGGTGGCGATGGCAACCTGGTTGCGCGCCTCGCGGTCGTCGATCCTGGCGAGCAGCTGGTCGCGGGCGACCGCCTGGCTCTCCTCGACTCGCAGCTCGGTGATCGGACCCGAGGTGCGGGCGACCAGGTCGACCTCGTTCTCGGCCTCCAGGGTGCCGTTGGTCTCGAGGAAGCCCGCGATGGCGCTGCGCTCGACCGGGGCCACCTGGACCGGCACCGCGGCGACCGGCGGGCGCGACGGGCCGCCCATGCCGCCCGGACCGCCGCCGGGCCCCGGGCGACCCCCGCCGGGCTGCCCCTGGGCGGTCTCGGGGCCGCCGCCACAGGCCGTCAGCAGGAGCAGGACCGACACCAGAGCCCACGCAGATCTCACCATCGTCGTTCCTTCCGTCGCCACTCGGGACGCCTCGTCGCCGGACTCATCTCGCCACCTCGCGCGCGATCCGGCCGACGAACCGGGTCAGGTCGTCGACCAGGGAGTAGGCCACCGGGATCACCATCACCGTCAGCAGGGTGGAGGTGGTGAGGCCGCCGAGCACGACCAGACCGACCGGCGCCCAGAACGCCGCCCGACCCTCGATGGCGCCGAACACCCCGGGGAGGAAGAACGGCGCGACCATGGGCGACAGCCCGAGAATGGTCGTCATCGCGGTCATCAGGATCGGTCGCAGCCGGTGCCGGCCGCCGAGACGGATCGCCGCATCGCGGCCGAGGCCCTGGCGGCGCAGGCGGTTGATGTGGTCGACAAGGACGATGGCGTTGTTGACCACCAGCCCGGCGAGCAGGATCAGACCCATGTCGGAGCCGGCCGAGCGGGCCTGGCCGGCGAGCTTCATCACCATGCCGACGCCGACGAAGGCGAAGGGCACCGAGAGCATGATGACGAAGGGCTGGGAGAAGCTCTCGAACAGCGACGCCATGACCATGTAGACCAGCACGAGGGACAGGAGCAGCATGAAGGCTGCCGCGGAGGCGTCCTGCTGACCGCTGAAGAAGTCCTCGCTCTGGACCACGGCGTATCCGGCCGGCAGACCGAGGTCCTCCACCGCCTGCTGGGCGGCGCGCTGGGCCATGAAGGACGACGCCCCGGGGCCGGTGTCCGCGGTCACCGTGAGGGTGGACCGCCGGTCCTCGCGCTGGATCGCAAGGGCGCCGGGCGACCGCTCGAAGCTGGCGAGCGCCGCCATCGGCACGCGCCGGTCGCCCACCGCCACCGGCAGGTTGGCGAGCTGGTCCAGGGTCCGCCGGTCCTCCTCGCGGTGCTGCACGACCACGTCGAGCTCGCGGTCGCCGACCTCGAACCAGGTCACCGCGCGGGAGGACAGGGCCGAGGCCACGCTCTGGCCGACCACGCGCGAGGACAGGCCGGCCTGCAGGGTGCGCTCGCGGTCGGGGCGGATCCGGATCTCCTCGTCGCCGCTCTCCAGCGAGGTGATGGCGTTGCGGACGCCCGGGGTCTCGCCGAGGGCCGCCGCCGCCCGTCGGCCGTAGAGCTCGAGGATTTCGAGCCGGTCGCCCTGGAGCTTGAGCTCGACCCCGGCCCCCGAGCCCTGGTGGCCGCGCATCGAGCGCTGCACCGTGAGCACCGCCCCGGGCGGGGCCGGCAGCAGCTTCTCCACCCGATCCCGGACCACCGCGGTGTCGAGCCCGCCCGCGCGCTCGTCGAGCAGGAACAGCTCGAAACGGTTCGAGCGCGACCATGAGCCGGTCCGTCCCGAGCTGCGTTCGAAGGTGTGGGCGATGTCGGCGATGCCGAGCTCCTCGCGGCGCCCGGCGAGCGTCCGGTAGACCTCGTCGTAGAGCGCCCGCTTCTGCTCCACCGAGGCGGTGCGCGGCATGTCGACGGTGATCGTCACCTGGCGCTCGAAGGACTGGGAGGTGAAGCTGCGCTCGATGCTCCCGTACAGGCGCCACGACGCGACCAGCAGGACGACGACGCCGACGGCGAATGCCAGGCGGTGGCGCAGCATGAAGGCCAGGGAACGCTCGTAGGCGTCGAGGAAGCGCTCGAAGCCGCGGCTCGGACGCTGCCGCTCGCCGCCGAGCAGACGCGCCGCGACCATCGGCACCACGGTGATCGAGACCAGCAGCGAGGCGACCATCACGATCACCACGGTCAGGCCGATGCTCTGCATGAAGCGGGCGAAGCGCCCGCCGGCGCCGAGGAAGATGATCGGCATGAAGACGCAGATGGTGGTCAGGGTCGAGGCCGAGATCGCGAGCACCACCTCGGAGGCGCCGGACAGGGTGGCGGTCCGGGCGTCCTCGCCGAGGGCCTCGTGGTGGCGGAAGATCGACTCGATGACCACGATCGAGCTGTCGACCAGCATGCCGATGGACAGCATCAGCCCCATCAGGGAGATGATGTTCAGGGTCAGGTCGGTCCAGCCCGCCTGCCGGCTCAGGTACATGATGACGAAGGTCATCACCAGGGAGACGGGGATCGCGATCGCGATCAGCAGGGTCGTGCGCAGCCGGCGCAGGAACAGGAACATGAAGGCGATTGCCAGGCCGCCGCCGAGCAGGCCGGTGTTGCGCAGCTCGCCAAGGCCGTCGCGAACGTCCTTGGAGTCGTCGCGGTAGATCGTCAGGTTGAGACCTTCGGCGTCCGGCCGGGCGCGGATCGACTCGAGCTCGGCCTTGACCAGGTCGATCATCGCCAGCAGGTTCGCCGCCGACGCCTTGAAGACCTGCACCTGGAGCGCCTCCGAGCCGTTGAGGAAGTCCCAGCTCTGTTGCTCCGGGTAAGCCAGCTCGACCTCGGCCAGGTCGCCCAGGCGGAGACCGTCCCGGCCCAGGGGCAGCGACCGGATCTCGTCGAGGCCGGTGAGCTTGCCCTCCACACGGACGGTGAAGGCGCGGCTGCCTTCGCGCAGCGTTCCGGCGCTCGCCGCGAGGTGGTTGGCCCGCAACAGCTGCGAGATCTCGCGCACGTCGACCTGGTGGGCGGCGAGCCGCTGGGGCAGCAGGTTGACCTGCAGGGTGCGGGCCTGGAGGCCGCGGACGCTGACGTCGGCGACCCCTTCCAGCCGCTGCAGGCGGCGCACGACGACGTCGTCGACGAAGCGGTAGAGGGTCTCGCGCGGCCACGGTGCGCTCACCTGGAAGCGCAGCGCCGCCCGGTCGGTGCTCTGGAAGCGCCGGATCGAGACCCGCACCAGGTCGTCGGGCAGCCGGTTGCGCACCCGGTCGACCCGGTCGCGCACCTCGACCGCCGCCAGGTCCATGTCCGTGCCGTCGACGAAGCGCACGGACACCGAGCCGGAGCTCGAAGTAGCCGTGGCGGTCAGCCGCTCGACCCCGGGGATCGTGCCCAGGCTGTCCTCCAGCGGCCGCACGATGAGCCGCTCGGTCTCCTCGGGCGAGGAGGACGGGTAGGACGCCTGCACGCTGATGAACGAGGAGGAGAAGGCGGGCAGGAACTCAAGGGGCAGCCGGTTCAGGGACAGCCAGCCGAGGACCAGCACCCCGGCGACCGCCATCGCCATGGTCACCCGCCGCTCGACCGCGAAGCGGACGATCGGGTTGACGTGCGGAGTAGGTGAAAACTCGGTCACGGCCGTTCGAGCTAACAGGCGTCGCGGGCGTTCTGATCCCGCCGAGCGGCCGTAGTGTGCCCCAGTTCGACCCGAAGTGGCGCGGTCGGTGGGTTAAGAACGGTAAAGGGCGGAGTCCCCGCCACTGCGGTCAGGGTCCCGCCGCCCGCGCTGGCGGGGGTCAGGGATCAGGGGGCACGCCCACCCACCCGCACGGGGTCAGGGGCGCTCCGCCCG
>CAZKKP010000362.1:0-4616 GCA_964553295.1 uncultured Thermoanaerobaculia bacterium
TGGCGTTGCCGCCGATGCCGCCGTAGCAGTGGGTGTGCGGCGAGTTGAAGTTGTGGCCGATCTCGTGGGCGACGACGACGACGTCCCAGACGATGCCGGGGTTGGCCGGGTTGAAGTTGCCGTCCATGTCGCCGCTGTAGCCGTAGCCGCCGCCATAGCCGTCGACCTGCGGGCTCAGGCCGGGGCAGGATCCGCCGTGGTCGTAGTCGAAACCTCCGGCGCACAGCACGCCCACCCAGGCCACCCCGCCGCCGTTGCTCTTGCCGCTCATGAAGTGGGCGATGGTCCGGTTCACGTGGCTCCGGTGGTCGTTCCAGAATCGGCCGAACTCGAACAACCCGCACAGGGTGCTCGACTGGCCCCAGGGATCCGCCGAGGTGGTCCACAGCGACAGGTGCTGGACGAGGATCGAGGTGTCGACCTCGGCCTCGTAGATGCTCGAGACGAAGGCCATGAGGTCGCCGACGTAGTCGGTGGCGTCGGTGACGCTGCCGAACTTCTGGAAGAACTCGTAGTCGGTCTCGACCGCAACCCGGGCGGTGTGTCCCGGCAGCCGCGCCGACTTGGCTCCGCCCGCACCGGCGGCGTGCGGCGCCTCGGCCGTCGGCTGCAGCAGCTCGCCGAGGAGTGCCAGATCCTCGCTGCCGCATGAGAAGGCACGGCCGGCGTCGCGCAACTCGCGGGCGTCGAGCTCCCGGGGCGCCGGCGCGCGCTCTCCCCGCCCCCAGGCGCCGACCCAGGCCCGCCCGCCGCCGACCGCCAGCAGCCGCATCGCGCCCTCGGAGACGCTGAGCAGCACCCTCGAACCCTCGACCTCGACGATTTCGCCGACGAATCGGAGCGTGCCCGGTGGCGGGACGCTGTAACGACCGTCAGGACCGTGGACGACGACCTCGACACTCTTGCTGAACACGCGCACCGGGCGCAGCGAGAGCCTCGCCGCCTCGAGGTCGCCGGCGAGTGGGACCTGCTCGACGGTGATGCCCACCCCCAAGGGGACCGCTGAGAGGGCGTCCGCCAGGTCGTCGGCGTTCCAAGGGACCGCAGCCTGGACACCGGGCACGAGCGCCCACGTCGCGACGACGAAGGCGACCCTCCTGAGGTAGTGGCGACGCGTCGTAGAAACTGTCATCGAGGTGCCCCGGGGGTCCGTTTCGGCCCTTTCGCGCGGGCCGTTGCCCAGAGAAGATAGCTCCCGACTCGGGAGCTGGCCGTGATACATATCATCCCGTGCGGGTGGTCGTCGGCCTCGGCGGGAACCTCGGCGCCCCTCGCGACGCCTTCGAGCAAGCCCTGCAGAGGCTGGCTGCGGCCGGTCACGTCCAGGCGCGGTCCAGACTCTACCGTTCCCGCGCCGTCGGCCCGCCGCAGCCCGACTACCTCAACGCGGCGGCCCTCCTCGACACCTTCTGCGATCTCCGATCACTGCTGGCACTCTGCCACGAGCTGGAGACGGCCGCCGGCCGTGACCGGAAGCGCGAGCCGCGCTGGGGCCCCCGGCCCCTCGACCTCGACCTGCTCATCGCCGACGGCGTCGTCTGCTGCGGCCCCCGCCTGACCCTACCCCACCCCCGGCTCCTGGAGAGGGCCTTCGCCCTCGTCCCCGCCGCCGCAGTCGCCCCCGGCTGGGTCCACACCGGCGCCAGAACCACCCTGGCGGTCCTCGCCGCCCGCGTCCTCGCCGTCCATCCCGCGGACGTCGTGCCCGTCGATACGGGCTGATCGGGCGCCGTCGGCGGGCGGCGCTCGGCCGGGAACGGCTTCCAGGGCCGGCGTTCCCGGTCCCGTCCCGCACCCCGCGCCCTGCCGCCCGATCCCGGGTCCTCTCGCGCCTCCCCAGATCAACGGTGCGGACTCGCACCGACCGCGTGTGCCATCGGACGCCTGCACCACGATGCGTCCGTGCCAGATGCGGCCCGTCGTTGTATCCGGGCGGGATCTCGGGCTCGGGCGCGGGATCAGGGTTCGGGCTTACCGCACCGGCCGCGAGCCCGGCTTGGCGATGGTCAGGCCCTGTCGGCAGAGCGGGCAGTCCGACGCCGGCCAGGTCGGGAAGGCGACCTCGATCAGCGGCTGGAAGGGCAGCGGCGCGAAGGGATTGGCGACGCCCGAGCGGTTGACCACGGCGGCCATGGCGATCACCTCGGCGCCGGCCGCCTCGAGCACGGCCACGACCTCGCGGGTCGACCTCCCGGTGGTCACCACGTCCTCGGCGATCACGACTCGCTGGCCGGGGGCGACGGCGAACCCCCGACGCAGGGTCATCACGCCGTCGGCACGCTCGGTGAACAGGAACGGCACATCGAGGGCGCGGGCGACCTCGTGGCCGATGATCAGCCCACCCATCGCCGGGGCAACCACCAGATCGGGCACCCGATGCGCGGCCGAGAGGGTCGCGGCCAGCGCGCCGCCGGCCCGGGCGGCACGGCGCGGATGGGCGAGGAACAGGGCGCACTGCAGGTAATCGCCGGAGTGCAAGCCCGACGAGAGCAGGAAGTGACCGTGCTGGTGGGCGCCGCAGGCAGTGAGGTCGTCAAGGGTCAGGGTCGCGGTCACGACGCCCCCTCGTCGCGGGAGATGCCGTAGGCCTGCATCTTCTTGTACAGGTTGGAGCGCGGGGTGTCGATGGCGCGGGCGGTGGCGGCGACGTTCCAGCCGTGCCTGGAGAGGTGGTGGAGCAGGTAGGCGATCTCCGAGGCGCGCTGGAAGTCGGACAGGGTCGGCGCCTCGAGGAGCGCCGACGGGGCCGCCTCGAGCCGGCCGCCGGCGACGTCCGGCAGGTCTGCGATCTCGATGACTTCGGCGAGCTCCATGATCACAGCTCGCTCGACGACATTCTTTAGCTCGCGGACATTCCCCGGCCAGGCATGGCGGCCCAGCTGGGCCAGCGCGGTGTCGCTCCAGCGTTTGGGCTGGCGGTTGTACTCCTGGCAGAAGTGAGCGGTGAGGTGCTCGACGAGCAAGGTGATGTCTTCGGGGTGGGAACGCAACGGCGGCGTGCGCAGCACGACCACCGCCAGCCGGTAGTAGAGGTCCTCACGAAACAGCCCCGCCGCGACCTCGGCGGCGAGGTCCTTGTTGGTCGCCGCGATCACCCGCACGTCGACCCGGAAGGGCTGCCCGGCGCCGACCGGCTCGACCTCGCCGTCCTGCAGCACGCGCAACACCTTGGCCTGGGTCTTCAGGCTCATGTCGCCGACCTCGTCGAGAAAGATCGTGCCCGAGTCCGCCTGCACGAACTTGCCCGCCTGACGGCGGTGGGCGCCGGTGAAGGAGCCCTTCTCGTGACCGAACAGCTCCGACTCGATCAGCTCCTCGGGGATGGCCGCGCAGTTGACCCGCACGAAGGGCCGCCGGGCCCGCGGCGACAGGTGGTGTAGCCGGCGGGCGACGAGCTCCTTGCCGGTGCCCGACTCGCCCTGGACGAGCACCGTGGCGTGGGACGGCGCCACCCGCGCGATCTCCTCGCGCAGCCGGCGCAGAGCGAGGCTGTCGCCGAGCAGCGGCGGCGGCTCCGGAGCGCTGCCGAGCTCCCGCGCCACCCGCCCCTGGGCGACCGCGCCGCGCACCGCCAGTAGCAGCTCCGAGCGGTCGGGGGGCTTGGTCAGGAAGGCGGCGGCGCCGGCTTCCAGGCACTGCCGCGAGGTGAACTCGTCGCCGTGCCCCGTGAGCACCACTACCGGCACCTCGAGGCCGCGGCTGGCGAGGTTTCCGAGCAGGCCGAGACCGTCCATGCCCGGCATCTTGAGGTCGAGCAGCACCGCGTCGGGTGGCTTCAGGTCGAGCCGGTCGAGGGCCGCGAAGGCGTCCGACGCCTCGTCGACCACGTACCCGGCGCCACCGAGGATGCGCGACAGCACCGTGCGCACACTCGCGTCGTCGTCGACGACCAGCACCCGTCCTTCCATGGAGGGTATGGTAGCAGCGGAGTGCGGCCCGCG
This sequence comes from uncultured Thermoanaerobaculia bacterium, assembly GCA_964553295.1. Classification (GTDB taxonomy): domain Bacteria; phylum Acidobacteriota; class Thermoanaerobaculia; order Thermoanaerobaculales; family Sulfomarinibacteraceae; genus CAZKKP01. Next base: position 3,942 of record CAZKKP010000362.1, read on the forward strand.
CTGTCACAGCGCGGGCTGAGCACTCCTCGCCCCCGAGGCGCCGTGGCGGACCGGGCGCCGATGACCTATTGTTGGAGGGAAGGTCGTCGATCGGAGCGCGATGATGGATCGAGCCCGAGTGTCCGTACTGCTCCCTCTCGTCCTCGTCATTTCCTGCATGATCCTGTCGGGCGCCGGGGTGATCCTGTGCGAGGCCGGAGGCTGGCCGGATCCCAGCCTGCCTCCACCCCTGACCGCTCTGCCGGCGGGCGCCACGCCACCGCCGTCCCCAGAAGGCGTCGAGTCCACCTTCGAGGACCAGGTGATGGCCCTGGTCAACCAGCGCCGCTGGGAGAACGGGCAGCTGCCGCCCCTGAAGCGCGTCGACCTCCTCGACACCTCCTCGGAGAACCACAGCTCGAACATGGCGACCCGGGACTTCTTCATGCACTGCGACCCGGACACCCTGACCATGCCTGCGGCTCGCATGACCGCCGCCGGGTACGCCGCGACCTCTTCGGCGGAGAACATCGCGGCCGGCTACGCCACCCCGGAGGCCGTCATGGCCGGCTGGATGGGCAGCACCGGCCACCGGGCCAACATCCTGACCACCACGAACCGCGAGATCGGGATCGGCCACGTGTACCAGGCCGGCGACCAGGGGAACGTGCGGCAGAGCGCGAACGGCAATTGCCC
>CAZKKP010000363.1:0-4598 GCA_964553295.1 uncultured Thermoanaerobaculia bacterium
GCAGAAGGGCGGAATGTCGAAGGCCGCGACGCCGTCCGTGGTGCTCGACGAGCTGCCCTGCGAGGCGCTGTAACCGAGGCCCCGCCGGGCGAAGGCCTGCCAGGTCAAACACTGGTTGGCGCCGCCGGTCAGCGCCTGGTCGGCGAGCAGGATGGCGTTGCGGCCGTCGACGAAGCCGGGGCTGCAGGGCTGCAGCTTCATGCCGTCGAGCACCAGCTGCATCGCCAGATTGTTGCCGCCGCTGCCGCTGTAGATGTCCGGGTCGAGACCGGACTGACTTCCGTCCTCGATCAGCGCCCAGGTCAGGTCCCAGAGCATCGTCGCCCAGACGAAGCCGACGCCGTGGGGCACCGCCATCGAGCCGAGGTTCGCATAGGTGTAGCTGTTGACCGCCATGTCGGTGCTGTAGGGCGCCGGCCGGATGCCGGGGCCGTTCGGCGGCTGGCCGAAGAGGTAGGTCCCGATGCCCCGCGCGTCGGTCGCGCTGTCGCCGTCCTCGACGGTCATGATCAGCGCGATCCAGTCGCTCCAGCCCTCGCCCATCTGCTCGCTGTTGAACAGGCAGGAGGCAGTGGACGGACCGCCGGTCAGGCGATTGGAGATGCCGTGGGCGTACTCGTGGATGATCACGCCGTTGTCGAGGCTGCCGTCCTGGGAGCCGCACAGGTACATCTGCATCCGCGGCCGGCTGCCGTCGCTCGGCGTGGAGAAGTTGGCGTTGCAGGTGCCGCCGCCGTCCTGCGCCTCGGCGTTGACCGAGTCGTTGCCGAGTCCGCCGTGGCCGTAGTTGTTCTCCTGGAAGTTGCCGGCGACCTCGTCGAAGCCGTAGGCGTGCCAGACGTCGTGGATGACGTTGTTCCAGTAGAAGAGATTGGTGACCGAGGCCGCCTCGTAGGTGTTGGGGTGCTGACTCAGGTCGACCGGGAAGACGCACTCGAGGCTCGGCCCACAGTCGGGGCTGAAGCCGGGGTTGTTGCCGTCCTCGTAGGCGTGGACGTTGTTGCCCCGGGTGATGGTGTACTCCGGACCGGCGACGCCGTCGACGTCGTGCCAGCCGTAGGGTGAGGCCGCGGTCCAGGGAGCGACCTGCAGGGTGCGGCCCTCGTCCGGCGGGCCGGGGGGGCCTTGCGGGTTGTGCAGCGGGCTCTCGCGGGGCCACTCGTAGACCTGGTAGGTCTCGCCGGTGCTGGCGACCTTGGCGGTGACCGCGCCGGGCCCCGATGACGGCACGAGCTCGACGCCCCGTCCGGCGACCACAGCCTGGGCGTGGAAGTCCTCATGGACGACAAGGTCCTCCCGGGACAGCACGGCGCCGGTCGTGGCGTCGACCTGGATCAGCCAGTGGTGGCGCTGGCTCTGCTCCTCGATCTCGAGCGCCCATGCCAGTGCCACGGCCTCCTTTCCCGAGGGCTCGTACACCAGGCGCGCCTTGATCGGCTCGGAGGCGATGCCGCCGTCGGAGAGCACCGTCTCGCGGGCCGGGCCGCGCTCCGGCTCGACCACCGCCAGCGGCTCGGAGAGCGCGAGCCCGAGATCCGCCGCGGCGGCCGCCACGGCGTCGGCCGCCGACAACGCCGGCCAGCCGCTGCCCTCGAGCCGGGACGCGAGATTCGGCACAAGCTGGTGGTGGAGGTTGACGATGCTGCCGTCCCAAGCGACGTTGACCTGCATCAGGCCGGTGCGAACCCTGATGCCGCCCTGCACCTGCCACATCGTCAGGTGGGTAGTGCCGCTGTGCTTGCTCACGTAGGACTCGACCTCGATCCCGTCGAGGTCCGACGCCACCAGGCCGAGGTCGTCCAGGTGCTCCCGGACATGGTCCAGGGCGATCTGGGCCGGGTCACCGTCGGCCGGCCCGGTGAGGAACCGGACCTGTGCCGAGCTCGCTTCGGCGAGACCCATCGCTGTTGCCATGAACGCGACCGTGAGCACCTTCGAGACCGTCGAGCAGCACCCTTCGCTCATCCTCGCCTCCAATTTCCTGCCGGCCTCGTCGCGAGGTCGGAGCACGCACCTTAGCAAACCACACCGCAAGTTATGCGACATCTTCTCAATAGATTCGACAGGATAGCGCGGGTTCACGCCGGCGTCAAACGCTGCCTCCGGCGGACCCGGGCGACGCCTGCTCTCCGGTTCCTTCGGGCCAGCGGACCTCGCTCGGGTCGTGGTTGCGGCCGAGGTAGGAGCGGACCAGGTTGCGGCGGGTGAAGTGGCCCAGGGTGAGGAGCTCGATCCACATCGGCGAGCCGCACAGGCGACGGGTGATCTCGGCCTCACTCACGCCTCGGCGGTCGAGCTCGAGGATCTGCTCGCCGAGACGCTCGAGGTGGTCGATCTTGCCCTGCAGGGCGGCCACCGGGTCCTCGGGAACCCGGGCGCTGCCCGGGTACAGGACGCGCACCTCGAGAGCCGCCACCCTCTTGAGCGACGCGATGATCTCCCAGACCGCGTAGCCCGCACGGATCGCCCGGTCCCGGCCCCCGACGTAGAGGTCGCCGGTGAACAGCCAGCCTCGGTCGGGCTCGTAGAAGCACAGGTGCTCCGGGCTGTGGCCGGGGGTGTGGACCGCCTGAAAACGGTGCTCGCCGGCCTCGATGACCTGGCCGTCGGAGACCGCCAGACCCGTTGACGGCGATGGCCAGCCCCACATCACCCGACGATAGGGATGCAAGGGCTGGCGGCGCCCCGGGTCGGCGAGCACCGACAGGGCGAGGGCGTGAGCACGGATCTCGAGCCCGGGCCGAGAGCGTTGCAGCGGGCCGTTGGCCCCGATGTGGTCCTCGTGGGTGTGGGTGGTGAGCACCCGCTCGACCGGTGTTTCGCCCAGACTGGCGAGCAGCTCCGCAGCGCCGTGGGCGCAGCCGCTGTCGACCATCGTCGTGCCGACCAGGTAGCAAGTGGTCCAGTATCGACCCCGCCCGGCCAGGGTGCGGGCGACGTCGAACCGTCGGACCCCGCCGAGCTCCGTGACCTTCAGCACCGTCCCCTCCCACAGCCCCCGGCTCGCTTCAGGGCTTCCCGCAGGGTACCAGCACCTCCCCGTCCCGGGCCGCCACCGTCTCAGGGGGAGCCTTGCCGATGCCCTGCCCGATGCCCCGCCCGTCCTCCACCCTTGCGACGTGGTCGCGCTTCCCCTACTCTGCACGGGCGGCGTGTACCGCCGCCGGAGGAACCATGCCGGAGATCGTCCATAACAGCTTCCTCGGCCTGCCGCCGGAGCTGGCCGACGGCGAGCGCGCCGGGGTGCTGGTGCTGCCGCTGGCGGTCGACATCACCGCCTCGTGGGGCCGCGGCACCGACCGGGGACCGGCTGCGATCCTCACCGCCAGCCGCCACATCGAACTGTACGACGAGGAGCTCGACCTCGACGTCGCCGCGGCGGTCGGCGGCATCGCCACCCACCCCGAGCTCGCCTTCCCCGGCGACCCGGCGGCGACCACCACCGAGATCCTCGCACTGGCCCGGTCCCTGGTGCGCGCGGACCGGTTGCTGCTCTCCCTCGGTGGTGAGCACGCGGTCACCTTCCCCCTGGTCGAGGCCCACCGCGAGCTCTGGCCGGAGCTGTGCGTGGTCCAGGTCGATGCTCACGCCGACATGCGAGCGAGCTACATGGGCTCGCCCTTCAACCACGCCTGCCCGATGCGCCGGATCATGGAGCTCGGCGTGCACGTGACCTCGGTCGGCATCCGCTCCATGGACGAGCCCGAGCGCGAGTTCCTCGACTCGCCCACGAGCCGCATCTGGCGGGCCCATGAGGTCGTCGGGCGCCTCGCGCAGCGCGCCGCCGAGATCGTCGAGACCCTCCCCGGCCGTGAGGTCTACCTGACCGTCGACCTCGACGGCCTCGATCCCTCGGTGGTGCCGGCGGTGGGCACGCCGGTCCCCGGCGGCCTCGGCTGGGTCGAGACCCTCGCCTTCATCCGCGAGCTCGCCCGGCGGCGCCGGATCGTCGGCGCCGACGTCGTCGAGCTGTCGCCCCGGGAGGGACTGCACCTCGCCGACGCCGCCAAGCTCGCCTACAAGATCGTCGGCTACCGGCACGTGGCCGGCGCCGCGGGCTGAGGAGGACTGGATGACCCCAGATCGTGCCAAGAACAAGGAGCCCGGCGCCACCACGTGGAGCGTCGACGACGCCGCCCAGCTCTACGGCGTCGAGTCGTGGGGCGACGGCTACGTCTCCGTCAACCGCAAGGGCAACATCGTGGTTCGCCCCGACCGCCGTCCCGGCCGCACCATCGACCTTTACGAGGTCGCCCGCGGGCTCGACGAACGCGGCATCACGATGCCGGTGCTGCTGCGCTTCCGGGACGTGCTGGCGAGCCGCATCCGGGCCCTGCACGACGCTTTCGCCGGCGCCATCGAGGACAACGAGTACCGCGGCGGCTACATCTGCGTGTTCCCGATCAAGGTCAACCAGCAAAAGCACGTGGTCCGTCAGATCCAGGAGTTCGGCCACCGCTACGGCTTCGGCCTGGAGGCGGGCTCGAAGCCCGAGCTGCTCGCGGTGCTCGGCCTGACCAGCGACTACACCGACCAGCCGATCGTGTGCATGCAGAACGGCGTCGACAACGAACGCCAGGCGCTGCGGCTGTTCCCCA
>CAZKKP010000364.1:0-4587 GCA_964553295.1 uncultured Thermoanaerobaculia bacterium
AGCGTTGACGGCCGGCGCCGGCACGCGACGCCACCGGCGGCTGCGGGCGGCCGCAGCGAGCCTTCGGATCGCCTTCGACCTGCTGCGGAACTGGGTCGCCCCCCCCGACCCGGACGTCGCGCTCAGTGGCTTCGACCCGACGGCCGAGCTCCGGCGCCGGCCAGCCCCCGGGACAACCGAGGAGGGAGGCGCCGAGCTGCGCCTCGTGAGCTGGAACATCCACCGCCACTACGATCCAGAGGGGGTCGTCCGCGGCCTCGAGAGGATCCGCCGGGAGCTCGAACCCGACCTGATCCTGCTGCAGGAGGCGCCCCACCGCGTCGGTGAGAGCTATTGGGACCGCCCCGGGGTGGACGGGGCACTGGCCGGTCTCGACCTGGCATGGGCGCCGATGCACCGGGTCGACCGCCCCGGCGTCTACTACGACTTCGACGCCAGCGGCCAGCTGACAGCCGGCCGCCGACGACTGGTGGGGGTGGAGGTGGTGCCGCTGCCGACGGTCGCTTCCGCCAAGCTCGGCCGGCGCCACCGCTTCTGCCGGATCGGCCTGGTGACCCGGGTCGCCCTGGGCGACCACGGTCGCGTACCAGTGGTCAACCTCCACCTCGAGAACACCACCCGGCCGGTGGGCAGGGCACTGCAGCTCGAGCGGCTGCTGGCGCGGCTCGGCGCCACTCCGGCGGTGGTCGCGGGCGACCTCAACACCCTGTTCGGCGGCGCTGAACCGCTGTGGAACGTGGCTGCCCGGCTCGGGTTTCGGCCGGTCGAAGCGGCCGGGCGGCGCCGGCTGTCGCCGCAACTCGACCACGTGCTGGTGCGCGGGCTCGAGGCCGGCGACGCTCGCGAGCTGCCGCTGGGCGGCTCCGACCACCGCCCGGTGACGGCGGTGGTGCGTCCACCCGCGGACGCCACGTCGAGGTGAGGCGCTGCTGGGGCGGTCGGCCGCAGCTCGACCGACTGGGTGTACCGGCGTCGGGCCTCGGCTCCGCTACCGTTCCCGCTGCCGATGGTGGTGTCGCGCTGAGGTGCGTCGTCCGCACCGCAGACCCCCGGGAATTCCGTGGCAGGAAGCCGGCGATGGGCGGCGCCGCGGAGGATGCCTCATCGGGCCCACCAACAGTATCGGACTGGCCCTTGCGGGCCCGGCTGCTTGCCATCCGGGACCCCGCCGCGCGGACCCCTACTCCAAGTACCCCAGCTCCCGCAGCTGCTCGATCGACTCCTGGTCGAGCGTGTCCGACGTCAGGTGGTCGAGCGCGCCGAGCCCCTGGGTGATCTCGCCGAGACACTCCATGAGAAAGGCGGAGGCAGGCCCTGTCAGCCCGTCGAGCTCCTCCGGGTCGGCGGCGAGATCGTAGGCGGTGGCGGTGCTCGTCCGCAGGTCGAACACCTCCTTGACGGTTCCCTCGATCCTGCCGACCTCGAGCAGGCCCCGCGACCGGGCGCGGTCCGAGTCGTGGCGGATCTGGACGGCGCCCTTGTGGGCCTGGTAGCACAGGCTCCGCTCGGCCAGCGTGCCGCGGCCCGTCAGGTACGGCGTCCAGTCGATCCCGGGCCAGTGGGCCGGCGGCTCGCGGCCGGCGAGGCCGAGCAGAGTCGGGGCGAGGTCGAGGATCGTCGCCTGGACGTCGATCGTGCCCGGGGCGATCCGCTCCGGCCAGCTCACGATCAGAGGGATCCGGAGCGACGGCCAGTGGAGGTTGCGGCCGTGGCCCCAGTAGCCGTGCTCGCCGAGGCTCTCGCCGTGGTCGGCCAGGAACACGACTGCCGGCGGCGCCGGGCCGAGCTTCTGGGCGGCGGCCAGCAGCAGCCGGCCGACCTCCTCGTCGACCGCCGCGATCTCGGTGTCATATCGGTCGCTGCGCGACGGGTTGCGCCGCGGGATGCCGAGCCGGTCGGCATACTCGTCATGCATCCGATAGGGCGCGTGGGGCTCCACATAGTGCACCCACAGCAGCACCGGCCGGTCGGGCGAGGTCTTCCGGACTCGGTCGAGCCATGCCAGCGCGGCGTCGGTGACGTCGACCGCGGACGCCTCACTCTTGAGCAGCCCGAACCACCGCTTGCGGGTGAACACGCCCTGGTAGTGCTCGAAGTGCTCACCCATGCGGGAGAGAGAGTCCCGTAGCGTCCAGTTGCTGACGATCGCGCCGGTCAGCCAGCCGGCCTCCGCCAGCACAGTGCCGGCCGAGTCGAGATCCTCCTTCATGCGCATGCCGTTCCGGCTCGAGCCATGGACGTGAGGCGGCACGCCGGTGAACGCCGACGCCATCGCGGGAGTCGTCAGCGGCTCGACCGTGCGCGCCTGGGTGAACCGGACGCCGTCGGCGGCCAACAGGTCCACGTTCGGCGAGGTGGGGCGCTCGTACCCGTAGCAGGACATCCGGTCGGCCCGCAGGGTGTCCACCGACACCACCACGATCGAGGGCGCCGTCGGCCGGACGAGCCGGTCCGTCGGTTCGGAAGCGGCGGCGGCTGCGGTCACGGCGGCGACGAAAGAGGCGGACAAGCAGATCGGGCGACAACGGAATACCAGCAGGCGACCCATCAACCCGAGCATACCAGCGACCGGTGGCGCGAGAGCTCTGCTACCGGTTCGGGTCGTCGGCAGCGGGTCGCGTCGTTCGCCCGAGGTGTGTCCGAAACCTCCGTCGGCGCCCCTGCGAACATGCCTTGCAGCCGGGCGCATCGCCGCCCTCGGTGCGTGACCGTACTCATGGCCAGGGGTACTCAGCCTGAGCCCCGTTGTAAACTGCCAACCGCGCAAAGGGGACTTGCCATCCCCGGAATCCGACACAGAGGCTGCTGTGGAACGACCCGCCGGCGTTTAGAAGGCGTCGCGTTCGTCCCCCCTGTCGGCACGAGCGGCTCGGAGGAGTGGCCCCCGGGCCTCCAGCACACCACGACATCGCACGAAAGGCCATGACCGCCCTTGCGCTCATCGACTCCTCAGCTCACCCCGAACCACTCCACCCCTGCCGGCGGCGCCCCCTGGAGCGAGTTCTTCCATCTCGCCTGGCGCGGCATCGGAATGGGCGTGGCCGAAGTCATTCCCGGGGTTTCCGGCGGAACCATCGCCCTGATCACCGGAGTCCTGGAGCGTTTCATCCGCGCCATCCACTCCGTCGACGCCCACGCCCTCAGGCTGGCCGCAGGACTCCGGGTCTCCGAGCTGCTGCAGCACGTGCACTGGCGGTTTCTGCTGATGCTGTTCGGCGGACAGGTTGCGGGGGTCCTGCTCGTCACCCGCGTCATCTCACTTCCCCGGCTGCTCAGGGAGTACCCCGAGCCGACCATGGGCCTGTTCTTCGGGCTCATCGTCGGCAGCATCGTCCTGTTGAGCCGCGACGGAGGCCGGCCGGGCCTCAAGGGGCTGGGCGCCTACCTCCTGGGCGCCACGCTGGGACTTGCAGTGGTTGTGGGCGTGCGCACCGAAACACCCGACGCGCCCTGGTTTGTCGCTGTAGCCGGAGCGATCTCCATCTGCGCCTGGATTCTGCCCGGGGTCTCGGGCTCCTTCGTCCTGCTGCTGCTGCGAAAGTACGACTATGTGTGGGAGGCGGTCACCCTGGCCAATGGGCTGCCGGTCGTCCACAACCTGCTCAATGTCATCATCCCCTTCGGTATCGGGGCCGTTGTCGGCCTTGCCCTGTTCTCGCGTTTCCTGTCGTGGTTGATGAGGCGCTGGCCCCGCCGGACCCTCAACGCCATGACCGGTCTGCTCATCGCCTCCCTGTGGGCCATCTTTCCCTTCCAGCACCCCACCTTCGAAGTGATGGCGAGCGGCAAGGAGAAGCTCGTGGGCACCAGCCCCTTCCTGCCCCCACTCGCCCACCTTGCAAGCCTCCAGGGCATACTTGCACTGGCACTCATGGTCAGCGGCTTCTTCCTGGTGCTGTGGCTGGACCGTCAGGCGCAAGGAAAGAGGCGGTCTTCCCCTGCTCCTGAAGCGTCGCTGCCGCGGCGCCAGGTCTGAGAATCAGTGGATCCTGCCCCGCTCGCGTCGAGGTTCCCAGCGAGGCTGGACCCGTCTTCGTGACGGGACGGGCATTGAAGGAGGCAACTTCAGGGGATCCCGCGAAGGCCGAGCCTCGACTCGTCTCCGGGCGCTCCTCACTCCCACTCGATGGTGCCGGGCGGCTTGGAGGTGACGTCGTAGACGACCCGGTTGATCCCGCGGACCTCGTTGACCACCCTGCGGGCGATGCGATCGAGCGCCTCCGGCGGGAAGCGGAACCAGTCGGCGGTCATGAAGTCGCTGGTGGTCACGGCGCGCACCGCCAGAACCTGCTCGTAGGTCCGCTGATCTCCCATCACACCGACCGAGCGCACCGGCAGCAGCACGCACAGGGCCTGGGCGATGGCGTCATACAGACGAGCTTCGCGAATCTCGTCGATCACGATGGCGTCGGCCTGCTGCAGGATGCGGACCTGCTCCGGGGTGACCTCGCCGAGGATCCGCACCGCCAGGCCGGGACCCGGAAAGGGATGCCGCCAGACGAAGTCGTGCGGCAGGCCGAGCTCCTCCCCCACTCGCCGGACCTCGTCCTTGAACAGGTCGCGCAACGGCTCGACGAGCTCCAGCCC
>CAZKKP010000365.1:0-4585 GCA_964553295.1 uncultured Thermoanaerobaculia bacterium
CCCGCTCGGAACGGTGCGCGGCACGATCACCGGCCGGCTGGGGACGGTCAGAGGCGCCGACGAGGTGTCCCCGGGAGACCGGGGCGCCGCCGGGGCGCTCGCTCCCGGCTGCACGGTCGAGGGCGCCCGTGGGACATCCGCGCGAGGTACCGGGCGCGAGGTTCCGCCAGGGCTCCCGCCGTCGAGCCGGACCGGCTCGCGCTCGGTGCGGCTCAGGTACGGGTTGCCGGCCGGTCGGTCGGAGATCGGCGCGGCGGTCGCGCCGCTCGGCGTTCTCCGCAGAGCCGCCGTCCCGACGGTACGGCCGTCGAGCGGGCGCGAGGTGGCGCCAACCGTCGGAGCTCCTGCCACCGCTGCCGTCGCGCCCCGCTCGCCGCGCGCCCCGGCGAGCTCGGAGCGCGGCCGGAGGGCCACGGTCTGCCGCAGCTCGTCGGCCGACATCGAGGGGTCTCGCGCCAGCACCCGAGTCAGGTCGCTGGTGCTCGCTGTCGCTCGCCGGAACGAGGACTGCAGGCCCTCGCCTGGGGACACACTGCTCGGGGGCGCGGTGCGCAGCGGCCCCGAGCTGACCAGGGCGACCTGGTTGCCGGCAGACGGCATCACGGCGCTGCCCGGCCTCACCGCCCGCGCCTGGCCGTGGGCGCCGAAGTCCTCGAGCGCGACGACGTTCCAGCCGGCGCCGTCGATCTCGGCCACCCGTGCTCGGCCTTCAAGGGCGACTGTCGATCGCGGCGCCGCGCTGCGGCCGCCGTCTGGGGAGTCGGCGACGATCCGGGTGACCCCCTGCCGCGGCGAGGCGCCCGGGTCGGTCACGTTGCCCCGCGGCGGACGCGGGGTCCCGCCGCCACCGCCGTGGCAGCCATTGCAGCCATTCCAGTACCACCAGTCGTAGAAGCCGCAGGGGGCCCAGCCGACGTGGCCCGGCCAGAAGGCCCAGCTCACCCAGGCGGGGCTCCAGAAGGGCGCCCAGCTCCACACCCAGCCGAAAGTCGGCGCGTGGTACCAGCTGCCGTAGTGGTAGGGCAGCCAGCCCCAGGGCTCGTAGGAGACCCACGACCAACCGGTCGGGGTCCAGTACCAGCGGCCGGCGCGGTAGGGGCTCCAGCCGGCGCCGACATCCGGGCGCCAGGCCCAGTTTTCGGCGGAGCCGTCGTACACCCAGCTGCCGTAGACGTCGAGCTGGGTCGCGGCACGGGCGTGCTCGCTGCCGACCTGGGCGGCGCTCTCGCCGGGCAGGATCTGTCGCCGTTGCCCGACCCAGCGGGCGAACTCGTCGTCCCAGGTGAGGTCGGGCTCGACCCGGACGACGGCACTGCCGGCGATCTCGGCGCTCGAGGTTGCGCGCACCTCGACCCCACCGGAGATCGTGGCGGCCTCGGCGAGGCCCTCCCAGACCTCGAGGCGGAGACCTCCCGGCCTCAGGGAGGTGAGGCGGTACAGACCGGCCCCGTTGAGGTACACCGTCTGCGAGCCGCCGTCGACCCGGGTCGCGGCTCCCTGGGCCGCCATCTCCGGGATCTCCAATATCACCGAGCCCTCGGCGAGGAAGAGCACCGTCCGGTCGCCCAGGGTGTCACGGCTGCGGGCCACGGCGTCGAAGCTCACCGTGGTGTACTGGTCGACCCAGAGCAGGCTGCCGTCGGCCAGCTGCACCTCGACCCGCGCCTCGCGGGCGGTGTCGAGGCGGTCCCCGGCGACCAGCGGCATGTTGATCAGCGCCTCGAGTGGCTCCTGCTGGTACGCCGGCTGAACCGTCGCAGCGCGCTCCAGGTAGGCGATGTAGCTCAGCGAGGTCAGCTCATCCTCTGCCGAAGACAGCCCGCCGACGAGAACCGCGGTCATGAGTGCCAGTGGTGCCAGTTTCACGGTCCACCTCCAGGTCCGACCTCGATTAACGCAAGATCCGTGCCGTTCAGATGCCGGGACTTGGCCGCCTTCGGCGGCCGGCGCACGTCATCTGCGGAGTCAGGAGAGGTCGGCGACCAGTCGGCCGAGCTCGACGAGCTGCTGGCTCTGGCGGACCTTCACGAGGGTCCCCGCCGGGTAGAAACCGCTGCGCAGGGTGGCGTTGGGATAGGTGACCGAGCCCGGTCCCATGAGCACGCCGGGGTTGAGCACCGTGTTGCAGCCGGTCTTGGCGCCGTCGCCGAGCACCGCGCCGAGCTTGTGCAGCCCGGTGTGGACGACCTCGCCGCCGGCCCGGAACGTGACCTCACGGCCGATGTTCTTGACGTTGGAGAGGATCGTGCCGGCGCCCAGGTTGACGTCGCGACCGAGGATGGAGTCGCCGACATAGGCCTGGTGCGGCGCCTTGGCGCCAGGCAACAGGATCGAGCCCTTGACCTCGGAGTGGGCGCCGACCAGGCTGCCCGAGCCGAGCACGACATTCTCGCGCACGTAGGCGCCGGTCCGGAGCGTCACCCGGTCGCCGATGATCGCCGGCCCGACGATGACCGCGCCGGGCTCGACCCGGCAGTCCCGACCGAGGCTGATGAACTCCCCGAGCAGGTGGACTCCCGGCGGCAGCGGGCTGTCCAGCCGCCAGACGCCCCGCGCCCGGATCGCGTCCTTCAGCCGCGGGCCGAGCGCCTCCCAGACCGGTCGCTCCGGGTCGAAGAGATCGGCGAGATCCCAGCCCGTCAGGTCGAAGAACACCTTCGGCGTGAGGTCCATCAGGCCACCCTCCGAACGTCCTCGGGCACGCACCGTCGCACCACCGGCAGGGCCGCGGGGAGGCCGTGGCCGGTGGCAACGGCCACGACCACGTCGAACGGCGGAGCGTCGCGCCGAACCCTGAGACCGATCGGCGCCGTGGTAACCCCGCCGAAGGTCGCGGCCAACTCGTAGCTGCCGACGTCCTGGGCGTCGACCCGGCCGCCGCACGGCCCGAGTTCTCGCGAGAAGCTCCCGCCGAGGAGCTGGGCGGTGCGCCGGACCGTATCGAGCGGGGACGGGGCCGGGGCGATGGTCGCCAACGCCCGCTCGATGCGGCGGAACAGTGACACGGGCCTGCGCGGCACGAACCGATGGTGACACGGGCCCGGAGGGTACGCAAGCAGGGCCTTTCGGTAGATAGCCAAAGAGTGATATATTGCCGCGCGCCGAGGCGTTCGTCGCCTCGCCGGGAGGATGCATGACAGTGGGCCGACTCAAGGTCACGGGCATGGTGGGTCTGACGGCGATGCTCGCCATCGCGATCTCGGGCTGCGGCGCGGAGCCGGCTGCCGACCTGGATGGGTCGACCGCCGCCGCGGCCTCCCACCGCGCTGTCAGCCTCGACTGGGAGACCGACTGGGACCGCGCCTTCTCCCGCGCCGGCAGCGAAGGCAAGGCGGTGCTGGCGAGCTTCAACGCCGACTGGTGCGTCTGGTGCCGCCGGCTGGAGACCACCACCTTCCGCGATGCGCAGGTCACCGCGCTGCTCGGCGCCCGGACCGTGCCCCTGACCCTCGACGTCGACGGCAACGGCAGGAAGCTGTCGGACGACCTCGACGTCGACGGTCTGCCGACGGTGGTGCTCTTTGCCGCCGACGGCCGCGAGCTCGGCAGGATCGACGGCTACGTCGCCCCGGACGGCTTCCTCGAGCTGGTGACGGGCATTCTCGCCCGCAGCTGAGGGACCCGGCCGGCCGCCCGCCCGGGAAATCGGGGGACAGGGGACAGGGGTCGGCCTACCGCCCACCCGGACCACCCGGCAGTGAGGGCGAGGAGCGAGCGCTCGCTGACCCCTCCGCCTCCGTCACTCCTCGGCCGACTCGCCCTCGCCGCGCAGCTCGGCGAGGATATCCTCAAGCTCCAGGCCGGAGACTCTTCCGTCGGCGATGAACAGGGCGTCCCGAGTCGGCATCGGCTCGCCCGGCCGCGGCGTGTAGTGGGCCATCTGGAACGGCCACGGCAGCTCGTGGAGGGCGTGCCCGGTGTCCCGGCAGGGCTCGGTCGGCTCGGTGCCGTCGAGGAAGGCCTCGAGCACGATGCGCTCCTGGGAGGAGCAGCGCGGCACGGCGCGCTCGCCGGAGTACCAGTCGACCGGCGTGAAGACGACCCCGGCCGGGATCGGGAAGTCCTCCGCCCGAACCTCCGGGTCGAGGCGGTCGAGGTAGCCGCGCATGAAGGCGTTCCAGATCGGCTGCGCGGCGCGGGCCCCGGTCATCCTGCGGCCGATGGTGAGCTTGGTGTCGTGACCGACCCAGACGCCGACGGTGATCCTGGGGGAGAAGCCGATGAACCAGGCGTCGGAGTAGTCGTCGGTGGTGCCGGTCTTGCCCGCCAGGTTGGCGTCGAGGGGGCGCGCCGACATGCCGGTGCCGCGCTCGATGACGCCGCGCAGCACGTGCACCATGAGATAGGCGACCGGCGCCGAGGTGACCCGCTCGGTGCGTGGGAAGAAGCGCTCCTGGAGGCGACCGTCGCGGTCGTGAATCTCGCGGATCAGGTGCGGCTGGGGCACCTCGCCGAGGTTGGCGAAGCCGGAGTAGGCGCGCACCAGGTCGATCAGCCGGACCTCCAGCGAGCCCAGGGCGAGCGACGGGTAGGGCTGCAGCCGGCTGCCGACGCCGAAGCGGCGGGCGGCGTCGACCACCGCTTC
>CAZKKP010000366.1:0-777 GCA_964553295.1 uncultured Thermoanaerobaculia bacterium
GCGTGGATCCTCTGACGACGGCATCCTCACAGCCGAGGAGATCGCCGCCTCGGACCTCTCCGGAGTCGAGTGGGCGGTGCTGTCGGCCTGCGAGTCCGGTGTCGGCGAGGCGAGCTCGGGCGAGGGGGTGTTCGGCCTCCGTCGCGCGTTCCTCGCGGCCGGCGCGCGGACCGTGATCACCAGCCTGTGGGCGGTAGAGGACGAGCCGACCCGCGAGTGGATGACCGCTCTCTACCGAGCCCGGCTGGTGGACGGGGCGTCCACCGCAGAGGCGGTGCGGCGGGCGAGCCTGGAGGTCCTCGAGGCCCGCCGCCGACGCGGCGAGAGCGTCCATCCCTCCACCTGGGCCGCCTTCGTCGCCACCGGCGACTGGCGGTAGCCTGCTGACACGAGTGCAGCTCCTGCGTGGCGAGGAACGAGGGCGAGGTGTGAGGGACTGGCGCTGGTGATGGGCTGAGCGCGGGCCGCAGAGCACCCGCCGCGGCACGATCCCCGACCGTGACCCCTGCCAGCCGCAGTCGACCCATTCACGCCCTTGTGCGCTTTCTACGGTCGCGTTCGTTGTCTCCTGTGAGAACGGAAAGGAGACGACACCATGAGGAGAACGCGAGCTCCGGGAGTCATTCGGGTCAGTGCCGTGGCGCTCTGCGTGCTGGCCTGGCCGCTCTGGGTCGCAGCGGTCGAGGACGGCGGGGAAGGCATCGACGCGCCGGCCTCCGACGCCGCGAAAGAGCCCGCGACACAGGCGTCGGCGGGGACGCGGTCGCGCCAGGAACG
>CAZKKP010000366.1:787-2966 GCA_964553295.1 uncultured Thermoanaerobaculia bacterium
TCTGCGAGCGGAGGGCCGTCGAGGTTGCCGCGAGTGGCGCCAGCTACAAGGTGGCGGGGGTCCTCGCCGTAACCGCGGCGACCTGCCAGGACTGCTGCGTCGAGAACATCCTGTTCGTGGACGGCTTCGAGAACGGCAGCACCAGCCTCTGGTCGGCGACCGTGCCATGAGTGCACCGCGGCTCGCCAGAACCGACTCACCCTGTAACACGGGAACGAACCGCAAGAGGGAGACAGCCATGAGCAATATGCGTTTGCGCGTCATCGCCGTCCTCGGCGTCCTGCTGTGGGCCGCCGCCGTCACGCCCGCCGTCGCGGGCAGCCTCATGGTCTACGAGGGCCTGCTCCTCGAAGCCGACGGGAGCTTGGTGGCGCACTCCACCCACGGCTTCGACTTTGCGCTCTTCGGCGCCTCCGAGGCCGGCACTCCGTTGTGGCAGGAGAGCCATCGCGGCATCCTGGTGGAAGGCGGCCGCTACGCCGTGACACTGGGACTGGTGGTCCCCCTTGGGCTGCCCGAGGGCGACTACTGGCTCGAGATCACGGTCGACGGCGAGGTCATGACCCCGCGGACCAAGACGGCCCTCGCGAGGGGCAACTGCACCATCGACGGCAACCTGTCGGTGCTCAATGGCACCCTCGGCGTCGGCACCAACAACCCCCAGCACGAGGTCCAGGTCTCGGGGAACGACTCCGAGGCCGGACTGCGGCTGGCATGGGGTCCGCAGTATCCGACCGTGTACGCCGACTTCAAGATGGCCACCGGCACCGGCCTGACGATCAACTCGAACGCCGGCGGGGGGACCTGGGCCGACATGCACCTGCAGACCAACGGCACCACCAAGCTCTACGTGGACAGCTCGGGCAGGATCGGTATCGGCAGCACAGCCCCCGACAAGCTGTTCACCGTGGTGGGCGGGGAGGTGTCGTTCAACCAGAAGGCATGGGTCGGCGACTTCGGCCCCGGTGTGGGCGGCACCGAGGCGGTTCTGAACGTGCACCATCCCACCGGCGTCGGCAACCTGCTGCGGGTCACCCATAACAGCTTCCCGCCAGACGACGTTTTCGTGGTCACGGGCAGCGGCAGGGTCGGCATCGGCCGCGGTGACCCGAGCCATCTGATCCACCTCGACGGCGGCGCCTACAGCACCGGCACGACCTGGGTCAACGGCTCGTCGCGAGAGCTCAAGCAGGACATCGCCGACCTGTCGGTGGAGGAGGCCATGGAGGTGGTCGCCGGCCTCCGCCCGGTCACCTTCCGCTACCGCTCGAACCCCGATGAGCTCGAGGCCGGCTTCATCGCCGAGGAGGTTCCCGACCTGGTCGCGACCGCGGACCGCAAGGGCGTCACCGCGATGGACATCGTGGCGGTGCTGACGCGGGTCGTACAGCTGCAACAGGAGAGGATCGACACCCTCCAGACAGAGGTCGCGCGGCTCGGCGCCGAACCCCGCTGACGCTCGGCTTCGTTGCGCGAGGTGCCCGGGAGCGCAGGCGCTGCGCTCCCGGGCGTTGCCTTGTGGGGTAGTCTTGTAGGGCGTTGTTGCTCTCGATCGGGTCGGAGGAGGTGACGATGGGAATCCAGGACTTCCAGAGTGTGCACGCGATGCTGCAGTCGACCGTCGAGCGTTGCCGGGAGCGACCGGCCTTCCGGACGATCCTCGATGCCGGAGGCGCCACCGAGACCGTCACCTGGGGCGAGTTCGACCAGGAGGTGCGGCGGGTGGCGCGGTCGCTCGTCGCCCTCGGCGTGGCGCCCGGCGACAAGGTGTGCATCCTCAGCTACAGCTGCTACCGCTGGGTGCTGGTGGACGTGGCGGTGCAGAGCCTTGGCTCGTGCACCGTCGGCATCTACCAGTCGCTGCTGGCCAAGGACTGCCGTTACATCGTCGACCACTCCGACGCGGTGCTGGTCTTCGCCCAGGACGCCGGCCAGCTCGAGAAGCTGCGCCAGGTCCGCGACGAGATCCCCCGGGTGACTCGGGTCGTGGTCTTCGAAGGCAGCCCCGCCGACGACGGCTGGGTGATGAGCTTCGACCGCTTCCTCGAGCTCGGCGCCGAGGTCCGGGACGCGGCGGTGGACGAGCGGATCGCGGCGGTCACCCCGGACACCCTGGCCGCCATCGTCTACACCTCGGGGACCACCGGCGTCCCCAAGGGGGTGGTGCGGGACAACGGGG
>CAZKKP010000366.1:2976-4584 GCA_964553295.1 uncultured Thermoanaerobaculia bacterium
CCATGCTCAGCCACGACAACATCACCTTCACCGCGGGCTCGGTGCTCGCGGCCTCGGACATCCGGCCGGACGACGAGGCCATGCTGTTTCTGCCGCTGGCCCACATCTTCGCCCGGACCTGTGCCTTCACGGCGCTGATCGCCGGCACCCCGGTGACCTTCGCGCGCACCCTGGACACCATTGCCGAGGACTTCAAGATCGCCCGCCCGAACTGGTTCCCGAGCGTCCCGCGGGTGTACGAGAAGGTCCACTCGAAGATCGTCTCCGGGGCCGAGGCCAAGGGCGGCCTGGCCCTGGCGATCTTCCGCTGGGCGTTCCGGGTCGGCGACCAGGTGAGCGACTGCCTGCTCGCCAAGCGGCCGGTGCCGCCCGTGCTCGCTCTCAAGAACCGTCTGGCAACCAAGCTGGTGTTCAGCAAGGTGCACGCCGCCCTCGGCGGCCGGGTGCGCTGGTGCATCTCCGGCGGCGCGCCGCTCAACCCGGCGATCGGCAAGTTCTTCCACGCCGCCGGCGTGCTCATCCTCGAGGGCATCGGCATGACCGAGAACACCTCGTTCAGCAACATCAACCGGATCGACGACTACCGCTTCGGCTGGGTCGGCCCGACCGGTCCCGGGATCGAGCAGCGCATCGCCGAGGACGGCGAGGTGCTGTTTTTCGGCCGCAACGTCATGATGGGCTACTACAAGATGCCGGCCGACAGCGCCGAGACGATCACCCCGGACGGCTGGCTGCACACCGGGGACCTGGGCGAGGTCGACGCCGCCGGCTTCCTGCGCATCACCGGCCGCAAGAAGGACATCATCGTCACCGCCGGCGGCAAGAACGTCGCCCCGGTCGCCATCGAGGGCCTGATGGCGACCTCGAAGTACCTCAACCAGGTGTGCGTCGTCGGCGACCGCCGCAAGTTCCTCACCGCCCTGGTCTCGATCGACCTGGCCAACGTCGCCGACTGGGCCCGGGCCGAGGGGATCGAGTTCTCCAGCCCCGGCGAGCTCCCCGCCCACCCGCGGGTCGTCGAGCTCATCAGGGCCGAGATCGAGGCGAAGAACCGCGAGCTCGCCTCCTTCGAGTCGATCAAGGACTTCCGGATCGTCGACGAGTTCACCATCGACAACGACCTGCTGACG
This sequence comes from uncultured Thermoanaerobaculia bacterium, assembly GCA_964553295.1. GTDB lineage: Bacteria > Acidobacteriota > Thermoanaerobaculia > Thermoanaerobaculales > Sulfomarinibacteraceae > CAZKKP01. The sequence continues at coordinate 4,107 of CAZKKP010000366.1, forward strand.
CCGACCATGAAGGTCAAGCGCGCGCAGGCGATCATCCGCCACGGCGCCCTGGTGGAGGAGATGTACCCGGCGGATTGACCGTCCAAATCCCGTGAGTGACCTCTTCGAGGCTGTCCGCCGTTCAGGGCGGCGGCATGCCCCAGCGGGCGCGGACGGCGGCGGTGTCGTGGGTCGCGGCGACCAGGGCGCCATCCTCGAGCAGCAGCACCCGGGAGCACAGCCGGTCGACGAGCTCGAGGTCGTGGGTGGCGATGAGCTGCGCCGAGCCGAGCCCGGCGAGCAGCCCGGCGAGGTCGCGCCGTCCCGGCGGGTCGAGGCCGGCGGTGGGCTCGTCGAGCAGCAGCAGCGGCGGGTCCGTGACCAGGGCGCCGGCGAGGGCGACCCGCTGCTTCTGCCCGTGGGACAGGGGGTGCAGGGGGTGGTCGGCGAGGCGCCCGACGCCGAGGGCCTCGAGAGCGGCCCGCGCCTTCGACCGGGC
>CAZKKP010000367.1:0-4556 GCA_964553295.1 uncultured Thermoanaerobaculia bacterium
GACCAGGGCGTACTTGAACTCGGCGGTGCCGCCGAAGAACTCGATGCCGTCGTCCTGGCTCTGGGTGATCTGGATGTGGTCGAGCACGGTGCCGCGGCCGGCGCCCTGCAGCGCGATGCCGTTGAGCTCGTTGGTGTCGGTGAAGCGGATGCCGGCGAACTCGACCCGGACGTACTGCAGGACGCCCGAGCTGTCGTTGGGGTTGTCGCCGCCGTAGGCCCCGGAGGCCCCCTCGCCGGCGTCGGGGTTGTTGGGGATGGTCGGGTCGTTCACCGGGGCGCGGCCGTTGAGCACCAGCCCGCCCCAGTCGCCGGTGGTGCGGCTGCCGTACGGCTGCACCGAGGAGAAGACGATGGGCAGCGACGGCGTGCCGGTGGCGAAGATCTTCGAGTCGCGAACGACCACCAGGGTGCCCTGGTTGGCGGTCGAGCCGAGGACCACCGTGCCCGGCTCGATGAACAGGTTGGTCGGGGTCAACGGCGGGTTATCGGTGATCGGGTTGCCGCCGATGTAGACCGGCGCCGAGTCGAGCAGGTAGGCGTTGTTGTTGGTCCACACCGTGTCCTCGATGATCGTCCCGGACACCGAGACGACGCCGTCGACGTGGCTGTACATCGCATTGTCGCGCGAGATCACGGTGGCGCCCGAGGCGTCGCGGAGCTCGACGACGAACTGGTACATGCCGGTGGGCAGGAGCGGCGCCTGGCCGAGGGCGCCGCCGTCGCCGAGGAGCTTCAGCTCGGTCACCGACGGCGCGAAGATGGCCAGGGGCGAGCCGGCGGCGCCGAACAGGTCGCGCACCGTGCCCCGGGGCAGCAGGCCACCGGACTGGCTGAGGAAGCGTCGCTCGCCGGTCTTGCGGTTCTCCCAATACAGCCACATCGACACCGGCTCGCTGTAGCCGTTGCCGTCGACCGTCAGGTAGACCGTCGGCCGGTCGCCGCCGGCGTAGGGATAGAAGTAGTAGTCGGTCGCGAGCAGCATCGCCGGCCGGTTGGCGACCATCGGGGCCAGCTTGCCGGCGGAAGCGGGGGCGACCTCGAGGGCCTTCGACGCAGGGGCGGGCCGCACCCAGTCGGGCAGCGCGGCCGCGTCGGCCGGCGTCGCGACCAGGCCGGTCGCGCAGACGACGGTGGCGGTCAGGGCGAGGGTCAGGAACCTTCTCATCGATCGAACCTCCTTCGGGTTGGGTTGGGGTTGGCGGGTCGCACACAGCGCGCGGCCGCCGAATGCTTCGTGCTCGGGCAGAGCATGACCGCGCGATGTGAAGCGGCCTTGAACGTCAGAAGAAGTTGACCGAAAGAGACAGCCCGACGGTGCGGCCCGGGTCCCAGGCGCGCCAGGTCTCGCTGCCCTGGGTGAGCTCCCAGGTCTCGGCGGTCAGGTTGCTGCCGGCCAGCTTGGCCGTCCAGTCGAGCTCGAGGAGGCGGAAGCCCTGACGCAAGACGACGTCGAAGGTGCCTCGCGGCTCCTCGAGGATGTCGTCGAGGCCGTTGGTGCCGGCGAAGGCGACCTTCTCGCCGCTGTAGTTGTAGAGCAGCCGGAGCGAGGTCCGGCCGCTCGGCGGCAGCCACTCGAGGGCGAGGTTGCCGACCTGGTCCGGCTGACCGACCAGGGAGCGCTGGAGGTTGGTCTGGATGGTGTTCTCGGTGAGGGAGATCTCCGAGTCGACGTAGGAGTAGTTGAAGATCACGGTGAAGCTCGCGAGCGCCTCGCTCCACATCCCGAGGTTGCGCCGCAGCTCGAGCTCGAAGCCCTGGTTGAAGGCGCTGTCGGCGTTCTGGAAGGTCTCGGTGAGGGCGGCGCCGGACACCTGCACGGCCTCGATCGGGTCGTCGAAGTCCTTGGCGAACAGACTCACCGCGATGACGTCGCCGGCCGACGGGAACCACTCCCAGCGCAGGTCGAAGCTGTCGATCCTCGAGCTGAGCAGGGCGGGGTTGCCGGACTGCTCGAAGGAGGCGGCGATCGGCTTGAAGCGGAAGGGCGCCAGCTCGCGGAACTCGGGCCGGTTGACGTTGCGGCTGGTCGACAGACGCAGGTTCTGGGCGTCCGAGAGCCGGTACACCACCGACAACGCCGGCAGCCAGTCCCGGTCCTCGATCAGGGAGACGATCGGCGCCATGGTCGGGTTCTGCCGGTTCAGCGTCACCACCTCGAGGTCCGAGGCCTCGTAGCGGACGCCGCCGATCAACCGCCAGCGCTGGTAGCTCCAGTCGAGCATGGCGTAGGCCGCGGCGACCTCGTGGTTGCCGTCGTAGAAGTCGGTCGGCCGGGTGAGCTCCTCGATCTCGTAGCCGGTCGGGCGGATGTTGTCCGGTGCGAGCAGGAGCTCCGGCGCCTGGCTGAGGTCGAGCCCGGCGGTGCCGCGCGGCCGGAAGCGCAGGCGCCGGCCGGCGAAGTCGCGCTCGTTCTCGCTCCGGGCGACCCCGACCTTGAGGGAGCCGAAGGAGCTTCCGGTCGCCAGGAAGTGCGTCCAGTCCACCGTGTAGTCGTCCACCGTGTCCTCGAGCGCGTTGCTGTAGATGAACAGGGACTGGGCGTTGTCGGTGAGCAGGAAGTTGCCGCTGCCGGTGCGGTCGAGGTACAGGGAGAAGCGGAGGTCCTGGTCGGTCGTCGCCGTGGAGTTCGCCGCGCGCCACTCGAGCAGGCCGCCGAGGGCGCCGTAGTCGAAGTAGTGCTCGCCCGCGAGCTGCACGGTGCTGGTCTCCTGGTCACGGTACTCGACCTTGTAGTCGCGGATCTGGGAGCCGAAGTCGCTCGAGGTGCCGGTCTGCAGTCGGGTCTCCGAGGAGGACAGGTTGGAGACCAGGGTGCGCAGCTTGAGGTGGTGGTTGTCGGCCAGCCGGTAGGCCAGGTTGCCGGTGATGCCGGTGCGGACCACCTCGGTGTCCTGGTCGAACTGGTAGTAGTCGGCGAGGAACTGGTTGTTGGGCGTGGTGGTGGTGTAGCGGTAGAAGTTCTGCTCCTCGACCCGGCTCCGGTAGTCGTGGCCGTAGGTCCCCGAGACGACCAGGCCGAGCCGGCCGAAGGTGGCGCCGTAGCTCGCGTTGTACCCCATGTCGAAGGGCGCGTCGGCAGCCGAGCCGGCAAACGGGAAGCGGGCGGCGCCGCCGTCGGCGGTCCACACCGGTCCCGCCTGGAGGATCGCCAGGCCGAGCTCCTGCAGCTCCCCCGGGGTGAAGCCCTGGCCGGTGATCGGGTTCTGGCGGACCAGGGGGGCCGACGGCAGCAGCGAGGGCAGCGGCTGGCCGCCGCCGCCGGAGAAACCGAGGCCGCCGGCATACTCGCCGAAGCTCTCGCCGGTGGACAGGCTGTTGCTGCCCATGGAGGTGCCGAAGGAGGCGGTCTGGCGGAGCGGGAAGTCGAGGGTCTCCATCTCGACCAAGCCGGCGGCGAAGTCGCCCGGGCGGTCGACGGTGTAGGACTTCGAGACCTTGACCTTCTCCAGCAGGTCGGCCGGGTAGAGGTCGAGCGGGACGACCTTCTTGTCGAACTCGGTCGACGGGATCTTCGACCCGTTGAGGGAGGTGTTCGAGTACCGGTCGCCGAGCCCGCGGACGAAGACGTACTTGCCGTCCTGCAGGGAGATGCCCACGACCCTCTTGACCACGTCGGCGGCATCCGAGCCGGGGTTCCTCTTGAACTCCTCCCGGCCGATGGCGTCGGAGATCTGCGCCGCGTTCTTGCGCTCGGTCAAGAGCGCGACCTGCGACGAGGTGACCGGGTCGGCGGTGACCGTGATCTCGCCGGTGAAGGCAGCCGCGGCGGCCTCGCCGCCGTCGTCGACCTCCGCCGCCCCGCTCGAGGGCAGCAGGACCACCGCGAAGTCGGCCACCGCGCCCTCGCCGACCACGATCTGCTCGACTCTCTGGGCGTCGAAGCGCTCGTGGGTGACGGTCACCGAGTAGGTGCCTGGGGCAAGCTGGCCGCGGAAGGCGCCGCCGAGGTCGGTGGCGAGGACGACGTCGGCGCCGTCGACGGTGATCGTGGCGCCGCGAACCGGCTGGCCGGTGAGACCGTCGATGACGACGCCGGAGATGGTTCCCGCCGCCTGTGCCGGGCTCGGGACGACGAGCAGGGCTGCCGCCAGCAGGCCGAGCCCCAGGGTAGTGCTTCGCATGTACGTCCTCCTCCGTCGCTGTCTCGTGCGCGATGTGCTTGGATGCCCGCACCGACCCGCGAGCGAGTCGGCACGGCGACACTTCACCGCAGCGGTGTGAAGGAGGGGTCTACAGCCTGTTAAGAAGGAGTGAAGGTCCGGCGACGACGTGCGGTCCCGCTCAGCGCGGCGGCAGGCCGAGGAGTGCCGCCAGGAGCGGCTCGACCTCGGTCGCGGCGAGCTCGGCGGGGCGGCTCCTGCGGATCCCGGCGCCGCGGGCGAAGAGCATGGCGCACATGCCGTCGTGGCGGGCGAGATAGCCGTGCTGGCCGTAGTAGGCGCTCGGCCCGACCACCGGCGGCTCCAGGCCGGGGGCGAACGCCGAGCCCGGGGCGAGGAAGGCTACCAGGTCGCCGGTGGCCGGGTGGCCGAGACCGAGGGCGGCGGCGTCGCG